>CALMJO010000468.1 GCA_937864375.1 uncultured Spirochaetota bacterium | reverse complement strand
CAGAGTGAAGACAGCGCACTGCGCCTCGCGGCCGCCTGGCTTGACCTGAGCGCCTCGCTTCCCGCAGAAAAATCGAGCCTGGCCGCCGTGCGGGCGGCCGCGTCCGATGCGCTCGCCGCCAGGCTGCACCGCGGGACACAGAATGCCGGCAGCGCGTATGCGGTGGCGCTCGTCGAGGAGACGGCAGCACGCCCCGAATTCCAGGCGCTGGCCCGCGAGACGCTCCTGGCACACATGATCGGCGCGAAGGATGAGGCTCTCACCAGGTTCACGGCTGCGGTCGCCGCACGGGTTCGCTCCGGTATCGCCGCGGAGGGCAGATCCCTGTCCCCGCGCGAGCTGGAGGATATCACGATCGATGCGGCCGCGCAGGAGATTGACGGGATCTCCCGGCTGGTCCCGCTTCCCGGCGCGGACGAGCTCCGCGACCGCCCCTCGTGGCAGGCGCTCACGGCGCGCATCGATGAGGAGGAGGCGCTCATTGAAAAGATGGGAGCGCTCTACCGCTACGCCGCGAAGCTCGACGCTCCAGGCAGACGCGCTCTCTTTAAGAATCCCTCGGCGCTGCAGGAAAAAATTTTCACGGCCATCTCGTCCGCTTACATGGAAATACTGGATGCGCCCCTGGGGCCGGACGATGCGGCGTCCTCCCGCGGCAGGCTCATGAAGATGCCGCCGCTTCCCGGGGGAATACAGTTCATGCACGACGCGGACGCGCTGCGCAAGTCCTGCGTCTTGTCCGTCACGGGGCTGGAGCCGGCCGATCACTTTGACGCGCTGCGGCAGAGGCTTCTCTCGCTCTACGCGCACTGTTCCGGGGAGGCGCTTGCCGCGGTCGCGCGCGAGGAAGATGACGCCGCGCGCGAAAAGGCGAAGGGCGGCTCCATCGCCAACGGGAAGGAATTCAGCCTTGCCAAGGCGCGCCTCCTCGAAAAGCTGCGCCTCCTGCGCGAGTACGCGACGCGCTCGGCCGATTACTGCCAGTGGCTGTCGCTCACGAAAAAAATCGACGGCGCCCGGGTGCAGGCGCTCTGCGCCGCGCAGTCGGCGGAATACGGCCGGTACGCCCGCTCCATAAGCGCGCTCGCACAGGAGGCCGCGGGCGCGGCCTCCTTCGCGCGCCCGTGGGTCATACGGCGCCATGCCGCCGCCTGCCGGCAGTCGGACCACATCCTGAAATCGCTCGCGCTTGCCCAGGGCATCGACAAGAACACCATGCGCTTCCTGGGCGCACAGCAGGTGCGTGACATTAAAACAGCACGGGCTTCCTTCCAGGCGGTTCTGCTGGAGTCCCGCGCCGCCGTGGCGAAGGCCCAGGCGACGTTCAACGGGACGCGCGATGACGCCGCCCGGCACGAGAAAAGCGCCGCGAAGGGTATGGAACATGCCCTGGCGCAGTTCGAGGTATCCCAGCTCACGTCCCTTCTCGAGAAACAGCTCAGGGCGCTTAAGTCGCTGCGCTACGCTGAAACCGCGCTCCCCGCATACACGAAGGCGTACAGCGCTTTACAGGAAACGCTCGAACGGGGCGAAACGAGCCCCCTTCTGGAAAAATCGCTCTCGCTCGGCTCGGTGATTCCCACGGTAAAGGAATTTGACCAGGACAGGATCAGGAAGGAGCACGGCGCGAAGCAGGCCCTCAGGAAGGCGATCGCCGCCGCCCTTTCGCGCATTTCCCTCCTCGTCGCGTTCTACCGGCAGAAGGGAATCGACATCAGGGACGCCCCGTCGGACGACTCCGCCGCCGCCATGCGCGCGGCGATCACGGGCGCCGTCGAGGTCATGGTGGCCGACTGGAAGATGAACGAGGCCAACTTCGAGGAGATCGACCGCAACGCCGCCGCGAAGCTCCTGCTCCGGCGCAACCGGCGACTCTGGGGCGCCTCCCCGACTGAGGACGGGCGCGGGGAACCGGGGAAAAAGATTTCCCTTGGACCGGCGAACATGAGCATCACCCTCCCCGGCGGCTGGATCGAACGCGCCCCCGATCACGCGGACGCGAAGCGGGGCGTGGTGGGCAGGATCGAGAGCGCCGACAGCCAGGCGCGCATCCTGGTGGCGCTGGTGCCGCTCGCGGGACGCGGCATCAAGCGCGCGGGAGAGGAATGGATGAAGGGCGCCGGGAGCACGATCGTGAAACAGCGCTGGGGCAGCACCGGGGAAGTCGAGTACTACTGGACGCTCTCATCCGACAAGGCCGCGCTGGTGCGCGAGTCCTACACAATAGCGCACAACGGGAGCGCGCTGATCGTCACCGGAAGCGCGTCCCGGGAGATCTACGCGGCGTTCAGGGAAAAGTTAGAGATGGTGTTTGGCTCCCTGTGCGTGGAGTAGGGCTCACTGCCGGCCTGGCGTGTTTTTCCGCACGCAGCGCGTGAGTGCGGAATAGGTCTTGAACATGTACTGCGTGCCTTTCCCTTCGTAAAAGTAATATGCGCTGTCATACTGGCCCTCGACATGCTCCGTGGAGGACCAGTAGCAGGGCGTGTAGAGGCACTCGTGGATGGCCCCGAAGAATACCTGCCCCCACTCCTTTGATTCGAGCTTCCCGTAGGCATGCTTCCATTCGTCTATTGTGGGCAGGCGCGCACCGTTCTCCTCGCAAAAGGCCATTGCGTCTTTCCAGCTGAGGTACGCGGGATTGCCCTTCATCCATTCGAGGCCGGCGCGGCCGGTAAAGACCATAGGGGACTGTCCGGGAACGAAGGGAGTGTGCTCGTAGTAGATTTTCATGCCGGGCTTGAGCTGCGTGGCGAACCGCTGAGACTGGCCCACGAGTCGCGCCCGCTGGTGCCTCCAGCCCCCCTCGATGAACACCATGTCGACGACCGCGTTGGGGAGCCTCACGTAGAGGCGCGAGATCATCCCCCTGGTGTCGCCAAAGCCCTCGCGCGTGATGTCGATTTCGTTCCGCTGTGAGTCCACCTTCTCGACGGCGCCGAACTCCAGTTCCTCCTGCTTGCTTTTCGCGGCGCGCTTGAAACCTCCCTCAATAAATTCCATCGACATGAGCGCCGAAAGAGCCGCCGCCGTGAATATCGCCGTGAGCGCCGGTACCAGTGCCCTCATTCCTTGCTCCCGTTGAAAATATTCCCGGACGGAACCATGTCCCCGTCCCAGCTTCCGCGCAGCGTCCCACGCTCCAGGGATTTCCGCAAGACCTTTATGAATTCGTCGCGCGCCATGTCGTGCGCCCCCAGGCTTTCCAGGTGCGCCGTGTACACCTGGCAGTCGATCATGTCGAATCCGCGCTCCCCGAGGGCGCGCGCGAGGACGATGAGCGCCGCCTTGGACGCGTTGCTCTCACGCGTGAACATGGACTCCCCGAAGAACATGCCCCCGAGCGAGACCCCGTAGAGCCCACCCGCGAGCTCGTCGCCCCTCCATGCCTCCACGGAGTGCGCGTATCCATTCTCATGGAGCGTACAGTAGGCCTCGAGCATCTCGTCCGTGATCCAGGTTCCCGCCTGGCTCTTGCGCGGAATGCGGCAGGCTGTGATCACCTCGCGGAAGGCGCGGTCGAAGGTGACCCGGAAAATGTTTCGATTGAAGACCTGCCGCATGGTCTTTGAAACCTTCACCTCCCCGGGACGAAGCACGAAGCGCGGATCGGGACACCACCAGAGGATGGGATCGCCCTCCGAGTACCAGGGAAAGATTCCCTCCGCGTACGCGGCGAGAAGCCGCTCGGTCGACAGGTCCCCGCCGATGGCGAGGATCCCGCTCTCGTGAGTGAGGTTCACATGAGGGAAGACAATTTCATTCGGGAGCTGGAAGATGGGCATGATGCGCTATTCCTGGTCGAAGCCTTACGGAAAGGGGGATAGGGGGATGGGAAAGGCGATAGGGGAGATAAAGAAGGTTGCATTGGCAGAATTGCGAATCAAATCTTTCATCCCCCAATCGCCTCTCAAATCTCCCAATCTCCCTTTCCGTAACGCATACACCACGTTAAAGTACCCTGACCGCCACGTCGTCCTTTTCCACGAACGCCTCGGCGACGCCGCCGTCTTTGAGCCGTCCAAAGAGCACCTCGTCGATGAAGAAGCGCTTCACCTTGTCCTGGACGAGACGCGCGATCTCCCGCGCGCCAAATTCCGGCGAGAAGCCCTTCTTCGCGAGCCACGCGGAGCACTCGTCCGTGACCCGAAGCTCCACCTTTTTCTCCGCGAGCATGGTGCGGAATTCCCCGAGCGCCTTGTTCACGATCTGGAGCACGATCGTGAGGTCGAGCGCGTTGAACTGCACGACCGCGTCCAGGCGGTTGCGGAACTCCGGCGAGAAGATGCGGTCGACCGCGCTCGAGAGCGCATCCATGTTCACCTTTCCCTCCTCGAACCCTATGCGCTGCTTCCCGATCTCGCGCGCTCCGGCGTTGGAGGTCATGATGATGATCACGTTCCGGAAATCCGCCTTCTTGCCGGTGTTGTCGGTGAGGGTCGCATAGTCCATCACCTGTAAAAGTGTGTTGAAGATGTCGGAATGCGCCTTCTCGATCTCGTCGAGGAGGAGCACCGCGTACGGTGTCTTGCGGATGGACTCCGTGAGGAGCCCGCCCTCCTCGTAGCCCACGTAGCCGGGGGGCGCCCCGATGAGCCGCGCCACCGTGTGCTTCTCCTGGTACTCGCTCATGTCGAAGCGGTGGAGGGAGACGCCCATCACCGCGGCGAGCTGGCGCGCGAGCTCGGTCTTGCCCACGCCGGTGGGGCCTACGAAGAGGAACGAGGCGATGGGCTTCCCCTGCTCCCGGAAGCCCGCCCTGGAGCGCTTGATCGCTTCCACCACCATGTTCACGGCGCCGTCCTGACCGAAGATGCGCTCCTTGAGGGACTTCTCGAGGTCGCGCAGCTTGTCCAGTTCCGACGAGGTGACGCTCTTCTCCGGGACCTTCGCCATGCGCGAGACCACGCGCTCAATGTCAAGGTGCGTGATCACTCCGTCGCTTCCGCTCGTACCGTACAGGCGTGCGTACGCCCCCGCCTCGTCCATCACGTCGATCGCCTTGTCCGGGAGGTGCCGGTCGGTGATGAACTTCGCGGAGAGCTCGGCCGCCGCCGTGAGCGCGTCCTCGGTGTACTTGACTTTATGGTAGTCCTCGTACTTGTCGCGGATGCCCGCGAGTATCCGGCGCGTCTCGTCCGTGGACGGCTCGGGCACGTCGATCTTCTGGAACCGGCGCGAGAGCGCCCCGTCCTTGGAAAAATATTTCCTGTACTCGTCGCCGGTCGTCGCGCCCAGGCAGCGGAGCTTTCCACTGGCCAGCGCCGGCTTCAGGATGTTGGACGCGTCCATGGAGCCGCCGGAGACCGCGCCCGCGCCCACGATGGTGTGGATCTCGTCGATGAATAGGATCACGTCGTCCATCTTGGAAAGCGCGGCCAGGACCCGCTTCATGCGCTCCTCGAAATCGCCGCGGTAGCGCGTGCCTGCCAGGAGAGCGCCCATGTCCAGCGAATAGATCCTGAAATTTTTCAGGAGATCGGGGACCTCTCCCCGGGCGATGCGGAGCGCCAGCCCCTCCGTGATGGCGGTTTTGCCCACGCCGGGCTCGCCCACGTGCACGGGGTTGTTCTTGAAGCGCCGGCAGAGGACCTGCACCGTGCGCTCCAGGATCTCGTCGCGCCCTATGAGGGGCTCGATCCCGCCCGCGCGCGCGCGGGCCGTGAGCTCCACCGTGAAGGCCTGGAGTATCTTGGCGTCGTCCTTGGGCTTGTCGGCTGCGGCCTCGTCCTCGTGAACCTCGCCGGCCTTGTCGTCGTCCTCCGCCGGGACCACGCCCACGCCGTGGGAGATGAAGTTCAGCACGTCAAGGCGCGTGATCCCCTGCTTCTGGAGAAAGAACGATGCGTGCGATTCGCGCTCCTGGAACAGGGACACGAACACGTCGCCCAGGTCGAGCGTTTCCTTTTGAGCCGACGCGGTGTGCCAGATGGCGCGCTCCATCACGTTCTGGAAGCCCAGGGACTGCACGGGCTCGGCGTCGCCCTCGATCACGGGCACCTTGTCTTTCAGGTGCGCCTCGAGGTCGGCCCTGAGGGCGTCGACGTCGCCGCCGCAGCCCCTCACGATTCCCAGGCCCTCCTTGAAAAAAAGCGAGGCGTAGAGCATGTGCTCCGGCGTGAGGAATTCGTGCTTCCTGTTCTTGGCCTCGTTGAACGCGGCCATTATTATCTGGTTCAGCTCTTCGCTTATGTTCATTCGCGCATCTCCGTAACTGCCCCCCCCCGACCCCCCGGAGGGGGGCATTGTATTAATGCAATTCCCTCAATTTCTCTCTTATTCTTTCACATACTTCATCAACGCCATTTTCAATATCACCGTTTGTTATTCGAAGCGTTTCAACCCCGATGCTGCGCAAATAATCATCCCAAAATGCATCGGCCTCCAATAGCTTCTCGTGAATCTGTCCATCGACCTCGATTGCCAGTTTCTTTTCACGGCAATAAAAATCCACGATGTAACGAAATACTGGATGTTGATTCCTGAATTTGAAACCATCCAGCTTTTTCTCCTTAAGTTTATCCCATAACAGTTTTTCCGCTGCTGTTGGATTCTTTCTCATTTTCCTTGCAAGCTCGATGATATATCGTGGGGATTTTCCTCCAGTATTCAAGAAACCTTTTCCTCAATTCAAGTAATATCATTGCCTGCATCTACCCCCCTCTGGGGGGTCTGGGGGGCGCTGCGTCCCCGAGTTCCATCATCCCATAATATATACACGGCCGGCGCGTGTCGACGAGGATTTATCGTATTTTCAAGACGCGGTGCGGCGCAAAGTTAATTGTGGTTGCTTTTTCCGCGTGCCGCCCCCTACCGTGATTTCCAAATCGGCGGCGGACAATGACGCTCATCATCGAAACCTACCAGAACAGGCCCACGAGGGCCGAGGTGTCCCTCTCGCGGCTCCGGCACAACCTTGAAACGGTGCGCGCGCTCACCGGACCCGGCGTGCAGATCATGGCCATGGTGAAGGCCAACGCCTACGGCCACGGCATCAAGACGGTGTCCGAGGAGTTTTTAAGCGCGGGCGCCACCTACCTTGGAGTGGCCTACCTGGAGGAGGCCGTCTTCCTTCGCCGCTCGGGAATAAATGCGCCCATCCTGGTGTGCGGCGCGATCAATACCGACCAGATCCCCGACTTCCTGGAGCACGGTATCGAGATCACGAGCTCCTCGCTGGACAAGTCGCGCGCCATCTCCCAGGAGGCGGCGCGCGCGGGGAAGACGGCGCTGGTGCACCTGAAAGTGGACACGGGCATGGAGCGCATCGGCGTGCACTGGTACCATGCGGAGCGCTTCATCCAGGGCACGATGGAGCTTCCCGGCATCCGGGTTGCGGGCGTGTTCTCCCACCTCGCGAAGGCCGAGTCGGACCCCGACTTCACGCGCACGCAGATCTCCCGCTTTTCAAAGACCGTCGATTTCATGGCTCAGAAGAACGTGCTCCCTCCGCTCGTGCACCTCGCAAATTCGGCGGGCATCATGTCGTACAGGGATGCGCACTTCACGATGGTGCGGCCCGGCATCATGCTCTACGGGTGCGACCCATACGGGTACGATCCCTCGCGGGAATACGCGGGCAGGAAAATCCTCCCCGCGATGACGCTCAAGACCAGGGTGTCGTATTTTAAAGTTGTCCCGGCGGGAACGGGCATAAGCTACAACCACACCCACGTCACGAGGGAGCAGACGCGCATCGTGACCCTTCCCGTGGGCTACGGCGACGGCTACCCGCGGCTGCTCTCCAACAGGAGCGAGGTGATCATACGCGGCAGGAGATGCCCGGTCGTGGGGACCATCTGCATGGACCAGCTGATGGCCGACCTTGGGCCCGCGGGCACGGCCTACAACGGTGACGACGTGCTGCTCTTTGGCGTGATGAACGGAGACGCGATCCCCATCGAGGAGCTCTGTGAAAAGACAGGCAGCATTCCCTACGAGATGATGTGCGGCATCAGCATGCGGGTGCCGCGGGTGTACGTGGAGTAGGACGGCACGTCTTCGCGCGCTTTTCCGGAAATTGACATCCCCTGAATTCGTTGCTACATTATACATGCGGTAATTATTGCATGGCCGCACAATAAAGAAACGTGGTCCGCCCTCTCCGTGCACCAGGCCTCCCTCTTCCCGTGACGGACCCGGCACATTTAGCGAAGGGCTGAAACTTCCATCCTGGCATTGCTTCAATCGGTTTTCGTTGCAGTCTTGCACTGTGACTGGTGCTGTAAGCAGCGCCGGTTTGTACACGCCGTCGTGGACGTGAACGTCGTACATGATTCAAGGTGGTATTATGAAAATACTCCTTCGCTTCATCGCACCCGTCATCGTAATGGCAGCGGCATGCTCTCCCGGGAGCCCGGTAATGAAAAACCAGGGCATGTTCCATGGGATCATAGTCGTAGTGCCCACGCCGCTCACGGAGCGGCAGGATGTCGATGCGGCCGGCCTTGCACACCTGGTCAATTATTATGTAGAAGCGGGCTGCCACGGCGTCCTCCTGCTGGGAAGCGGCGGGGAGTATCCCTATTTCTCGATCGCCGAAAAAAAAGAAATCGTCAGGGTGGGCGCGGGCGCCGCGCGCGGCAGGGTGCCCGTCATCGTGGGTTCCGGGTACTGCGGGTTCAGCGAGCTGCAAACCTTCATCAGGGAAATCGCATCGATCAAGATCGATGGCCTGCTCATTTCCCTGCCGACCTATTACCCTGTCAAGGCCGATGACGTGACCGCCTACTACGCAAGACTCCGGTCAATAACCGGAATCCCGGTCCTGTATTACCATTTCCCGCAGGTTACTGGTCTTTCGCTTTCCGCCCGGGAATTGAGTGCGGTTCTATCCCTCCCGGGAATTGCGGGAATAAAGGACAGCGAGTTGAAGATTCCCGTGATGCGCGCGCTCATGTCGATGGTGTCCCCGGAAAAACCATTTTCATATTTCACGGGAGTAGGCCTCCTCCTCACCGATACAATCAGCCTGGGCGGTGCGGGAATCATCGACCCCCTGGCGTCGGTCGCTCCAGTACTCGTCGTGGCATGTTACGAGGCACTGGTTAAAGGCGATCTCGAGAGGGCCCGGGGCCTGCAGGCCGGGATTGACAGCCTGCTGCCCGTTATGAATACGTTTTCGATGTCCGGTTCCCTGCAGAAAGCTGGCTTTTTCCTTTTATCAAGGCTTCCTTTTTCCACGAAAAGCGGCACGGCCCCGCGCCACGCCGTGCTCAAGGAAACCCTGAGACAGCTCGGGCATCCCATCAATGCGACGGTGAAATCCCCGCTGCCCCAGGTCACCGACGAAGAAAGGAGCGCGGTTTCCGTGTTCATCCGGGATAACGGGTTGAAGAAATAGCTGCCGGTCTCTCGCGGGTCCCGGCTGGCGAATATTATTTTACCGCGGGGTAAAACGATGAGCGCATGTATCCGAACGGTATTGCTTCTCCTCGCCGCGGGAGTCGCCGGCTCGTGTTCCGTGCAGGATAAGATCGATCTCTCCACGGGCTGGAAGATCAGTACGGACGACAACTTCGAATTCAGGAACCCCGCGTATGACGACAGTACATGGGGCACGGTGGACCTTCCCGCTTTTCTTTCAAGGGACGTGAAGCGCCAGGTGTTCTGGCTCAGGAAATCCTTCGTCATGCCGGGCGAGTACCGGGACCGCGACCTCGCCGTCTCGCTCGGGAAGGTGTGGGACGCCGAGCGGACCTACCTGAACGGCGTGAAGATCGGCGCGGCGGGATGGGAGCAGCCGCACTATTTCTCCCTGTGGAACTACGACCGGTATTACATAATTCCGGAGAACCTTGCGAAACCAGGCGAGAAGAACATCATCGCCATACGGATGTTCACCAACAACGTGTCCCTGTTCGAGGGTGAGCCGTTCGTCGCCGGGCTTCGCGCCGTGATGCTCCACAATTTTTTCAAGCGCCTGCAGGCCGAGTACATCGTCATCGGCCTCACGATCCTTTCGTTTTTCCTTGGCGTGGTGTTCTTCATCCAGTACCTTACCTACAGGAAATACATCGTGTCGCTGTACTACGCGCTCTGCTCCGCGGTCCTCACCCTCGCGTCGCTCCAGTGGTACCTTCCCGACATCTCCGTGATCAGCTACGTCGCCAAGGACAACCTGTATTATGTACTGATGGCCATCGCGATCGCGTTATTTTATTTCCTCATTGAATCACTGCTCGACGAGTCGATCCGCGCGTTCCGGATATTCATGATAGGCATGGTTTCGGTACTGGCGCTGACATGCTTCACGGCCACCTACGATGACCCGCTCCAGGGCTGGCGCTATCCCATCATCGCGCTGACTGCCACGTCCTCGCAGGTTTGCTGGGGCATCGTGATTTTGAAGTCATTCCTGAAGGCGAGGACCGCCAAGTCATACATTATCCTGGGTGGGTACCTCGTCTTCATGACGTGCATGTTCCACGACCTGCTCCTGGTTTTGGGCGTGGCAAGGCCGGGACTTTTCATACTTCCCCTGGGCTACCATGCGCTCTTCATCTGCATGGGCGTGGTGCTCTCGCTTAACTCGTCGGAATTCATGCGGTCGGATGAGCTCAAGCGTTATCTCCCCGCCCAGCTCGTCGATTCCATCATCAGGGGCGAGCGAAATGTAAAGTACGAGACCGAGCGCAGGAAGCTGACCATATTTTTTTCGGACATCAAGTCCTTCACCGAGACGACCGACAACATGGAGGCCGAGGAGCTGGCAGGCCTGCTGAACGAGTACCTTTCGGACATGACGCGCATCGCGCACGAGCACGGGGGCACGATCGACAAGTTCGTGGGGGACGCGATCATGGTTTTCTTTGGCGCCCCCGGCTCCGCGGGAGAGCGCACCGATGCCCTCGCGTGCGTGAGGATGGCGATCGCGATGCAGTACCGGATGAAGGCGCTGCAGGAAAAATGGTACAACGAGGGCGTGGAAAATCCGCTGGAGATCCGCATAGGCGTCAACACCGGCGTCGCGACGGTGGGGAATTTCGGCTCCGCGGACAGGCTCTCCTACACCGCGATCGGCGGCCAGGTGAACCTCGCCTCCCGGCTCGAAAGCATCTGCGGCCCGGGCGGGATCCTGATCAGCCATGCGACCTGGGCGCTGGTGAAGGACGAAGTTCCCTGCACCAGGAGGGAGGAGAAGCTTACGGTCAAGGGCATTCACCGGGAAATCACGGTGTATGATGTCATGATTTGACAGCAACGCCGTCTGCCAGAGGACGGACGCTCCCGTTGTCTTTGACTGGCCCTCGTCCTCACTCCAGCACGAACTCGATCGTCTTCACCCGGACGCCGTCCACGAACACGTCCGCCTTCCAGTTCCCCTGGCCCGCCTCGAGCGATCCGCAGTACAGTGTGTATGTCGTATACCACCAGCTCTGCTCCGTACCCCAATTAAGCGCGAACGGCGCATCCGGCACCTGCTCGTTGTAGAGGTTCACCGCGATGGCGTACGCGCCGGGAATATTGAAGGGGATAAACAATTCCACCGTGTCGTACTGGGTGAACCGGCTTATGACGCCCTGCGGCTCGCCGTCCTTGATAATCTTGCAGAAGACGACTCCGTCCGCGTACACGGGAACCCGCTCCTTTACCTTGACGCCCGTGTCGGAATAGATTATCCCCTGGACCGGGACCTCGCGGTCGCCAAAGTCGGTAACGAAGGTGAAGGGGATGGTGATCTTGGAATTACCGTCGACCGGCCTGGACACCTCGAAGTGGAGGTGCGGGACGTCGCTGTAGCCGCTGTTTCCGGAAAGGCCGATGAGGTCCCCCGCCTTCACCGCCTGGCCGTTCCTGACCTTCACGCCGCCCTTGACGAGGTGATAGTAACGGCCCACGCTCCCGTCGTCGTGCTGGATGAGCACGTAGTTCGACTTCGTCCGGTAGGACCACTCCAGCTTTCCCTCCTCCTGCCGGTTTTCCGTGGCGATGACGATGCCGCCGCGCGCGGCATGAATCTCCTCGCCTATGTTCATCCGGAAGTCCACGGCGTATTTCGTCTCGTCAAAGTGGGAGACCTTCCCGTTGAAGCCCTGGAGGACGCGGTAGCGCTTCCCCTTCGCGAAGGGAAGCAGGTAGCTCGCGTCCTTCTCCGGACCGGACGCGGGCGCGCCGTACTGCCAGTTCCAGTTGTAGTTGTAGCTCCTGTACTTGCCGGAATCGACAATCGACAGCAGGGTAAGGTCCACGGCACCAGGCCCGTTGACGACCCTGGTTACGGGAAAGGCGTCAGCGCTCTTGAGGTTCACGAGATCGGAAGCCGTAAAGGTCACGGTGAAGATCTGACCCTTGACGGCATCCTTTTTCCTGAACTGGAACTTGTATCCCGTTCCCGACGACTCCACGACGATGCAGCTCCCGTCGTCGGAGCAGTTTTCCTTTTTCTCGGCATGGAGCGCGGAGGCGATCAGGACGGCAAGTGATAGAACCAGCATCTTTTTCATGGGGTGCTCCCTCCGGGAAAGTCGCTGCGTCTGTTTTGGAGAAAGTATTGGTTTCCCGCGATACTTTTCAAGCAGAAAACGCCATGGCGTCGCTGCAGCACGGCGCCGGCCCGGACCGTGCGGCGCGCCAGGCCGGCGCCGTTATGCGGCGGGCGCACCTTTCCCGCCCGGAAGCAGATCGGCCCCCCTCCCCGGGATTTTTCTGGAAACATATCCGCGGACAGGTTACATTGAAGGATGGCCAGGGCGGATGAACCGCGGCGCGCGGCTCCTTTCTCCATCCAGGAGCGCTGAAATGGAAAAGCAATTGATGCGGCAGTTCCAGGAGTACGGTTCGGTCGCCATTGGCGGCAACATCCTCATCATATTCCTCATCTGCTCGCTCGCCTATCCCGTGTTCAGCGACCCGCGGATTCTTGCCGTCATGAGCGCGCTCATGATCGCGGGCTTCGCGGCGCTGTTCGGGTATTACCTGTACCGGGTGCGCGGCATCATCCGGCTCGCGCTCAAAAAGGACGAAGGCTCCCTGAAGCAGATCGAGCGCGATTTCAGGAGCTTCGCCACGCTCACGTTTTACCTGAACATGCTGCTGCTCTCGGTCGTCTTCATCCCGCTCATCGTCGTCATGTACCTGGCCCTGGGCTACACGAACATCTACTACCACTTTTACGTCCTCTTCCTGAACGTGTTCATAATCATTTTCCTGGCATACCGCTCCCTGCTCGTGTGGTACGGGCGCACCTACCCGATGGGACGGTTCGGCCTGCCGGTCAAGGTGCAGGACGTGGGGAGCAAGATCGCGGGCCTGGTCCTTCCCACGGTGCTCCTCGCGTCGGTCGCCTTCACCGGATTCGTGTATTTCGTGAACAGGGTGGTGGTGCGGGACGCTGTGGACGCGCGCGTGGCCGACGGGCTCGAGTCCTTCGCCGCGCGGCGCGGTGAACCGACGGGCGCGGGGGGCGCGCGCCGCATCCGGGAAACGATCGAGAGCGTGAACGCCAAGGCGCAGGAGTTCGCGGCGCGGTCGGAGAAGCTCTCGGTGTCGTCGGACGAGCTCAAGGAGATGGCCTTCTCTCTGCGGGACAAGCTGAAGCGGTTCACGCTGTAGGGGGAACGGCTGACCCGCGGGCGCTCGCCCCATCAACACCTCGCAGGCCAGAATGTCACATCAGAGTGCTTGAATGCCCTGAGATCATCAGGAACTGCTTTCGACGTGCTACAAAGACAGGACCCTCTCTCCGAACACATTTTCTACTTTTTCAATGGTTTTCAGGGTGGGGTTCGTCTTCCTGGGATTCTCGTATTTTTGATAGCTTTGAAAATTGATGTTCAGCATCCGGGCCATGTCTTTCTGCGAAAAGCCGCGCTCGGCACGCTTGATTTTAAGCCACAATGCGAAGGCGACACGTTTTTCAGGGCGAATATTGTGGATGTTCTTCCCTGTAAGCCTTGACGGTTTTGGGACCGTAATTTTCCTCAGATCGATCGATTCCAGGTATCCGGACAATGCTTCGATCGCGTTTTCCAGCGCCTCCGCGAGCGACCCGCCGTAGGTGAGACACCCGGGAAGGTCCGGAAAGCTGACGATATAGGTTTTGTCGGTTCTGCTATAGTTGATTTTTGCGGGATAATGTATCATTTCAATCCTCCCTGTTTCATCAGGGCTTCAAGCAGTCCCTTGGGCAGGTCCCTGTTTCCATGGACCGGGACGGACAGCGTTTTATCACCCTTGATCATTATGTGATGGGAGCCATTAATCCTGTCGAGAATCCACCCGTGTTTCCTAAGTAGCTTCAGGAGATCTCTGCCGCTCATTGGTTGAATATACATCCTTTAGGCTGTATTGTCAAGCGCGTTTTCCTATCAATAACGTGTTTTATCCTCATCCCATCACCACCTCGTAGGTGAGGATCTCGCGGTGGATGCCCTTTACCGTGACCCTGCCCCTTTCGCGGCAGGGGATGGCGTCGTTCACCAGCGCCCACGTAGGATGGCTGATGAGGATGCCTCCCGGCTCGCAAAGGCCCTCCAGCCTCGATGCCAGGTTCACCTGGCCGCCGATAGTGGTGTAGGAAAGCCGCTCCTCCGCCCCAAAGTCCCCCACCGT
>CALMJO010000467.1 GCA_937864375.1 uncultured Spirochaetota bacterium | reverse complement strand
CAATTTAAAGGAGAGCGCCCTCTCCGCCGACGAGCTGAGCACTTTTACCCGGGGACTGGCCGCAAACAAGGTGATGCTTCTTTTCGACACGTGCAAGAGCGGCGCCGCGACCCAGGCGCTTCAGCGGCTCGCGATGTCGCGGGGACTGGACGAGCGCAAGATCATCGCCCGCATTGCCCGGGAGCACGGGATCGCGGTTTTCTCGGCGGCGAGCGTTTCCCAGGAAGCGTTCGAAATAAAGGCGCTTCGCCACGACAGCTTCACCTACTGCCTGGTCGCCGCGCTCGGAGGAAACCCCGATTCCATCGCCGAGGACGGCGTCATTACGGCAGCCCGCCTCCTGGCACGGGTGAACCGCGACACGCGCGAGACCGCTCTGCAGTATCTTAAAGTGGAACAAACCCCCATCGTCTACATCTTCGGGGACGATTTCGGCATAGGGAGCGCGAGATAGCCGGGAACGCCCATGTAGCTCACACCAGGAGAGCCGAACAGCGCTCCATAAGAGACCGGCAGTATCAGCGCCCCGCGCGTCGCCGGTCTCTTCTTAAGCTGATCTACGAAGAAGCGCTGAACGGCGGTGAGCCTGCCGTGAAGGCCATTGCAGGAACAGCCGGATACATCGGGATCGGCGTATCAAACCTGGTGAACACCTTCAACCCGGAGGCCATCATCCTCGGGGGCGGGCTCTCACAGGCGCACAAGCTCATCATCCCCATCGTGAAGAAGACCGTCGATGAGCGGGCCCTGCCGGGGTTGAAGGAAAACCTGAAGATACTATCCTCCAGGGATCAGTCCACCATTCCCGCCCCGGGGCGGCGAAGATCGCCATCGACCCGCTGGGGGGATAAACCATCGGCGGAGCAGGCCCGCCTTCGGGATTCCTCAACCGGAAGCTACGCATCGCCGGTGCGGAAGAATACCATCCGTTTTTTCAACTCCTCCGCCTTGTTGTTCACCATGATGGCGTTGGCCGACATCTCCTCGGCGCCCGAGGCATTGGCCTGCGTCAGATCGTTGATGGTGGAAATCGATTTCACGATCTCCACAACCGCGTTCTTCTGCTCCTCCGTGGCTGTCCTGATCTCGCTCGCGCTCTCCTTTACCTCGTCTGCCGTGGAAGTGACGCTCCTGCTGGTCTCCAGCTGTTTTTCCATGGTCTCCGAGACCGTGGTGATCATGTCCCGGATAGAGGCGACCCCCGTGATGATGGTGCTGGTATTCTCCACGGTATCGCTGACATTCCGGAGCCCCTTCTGGATCTCGTCGTCGTTCGCCTTGATGAGCCTGTTGATATCGTTGATGCTTGATGCCGTCTGGTCCGCCAGCTTCGATATTTCATCCGCCACCACGGCGAATCCCCTCCCGGCATCACCGGCCCGGGCCGCCTCGATGGCGGCGTTCAGGGAAAGGAGGTTGATCTGGTCGGAGATGCTGTTGATGATGTCCACGATGTTGGACATCTCCTTGGAGCTCTCTCCGATCTTGGACATGCTCGCGTTCATTCCGCGCAGGGACTCCTCGCCGCGGCGGGCCCGGGAGGTGATATCGGCCACCATGTTCTGGGTTTCCTGCATCCTGCTCCCCATCTCGTTGATGAGACGGGAAAGGTCGGTGATCCGGGCAATGAGGTTCGATAGCTTTTCGAACTGAGAGTCCGCGCCTAAGGCAATGCTGTCCATACCCGCGGAAACGTTCTCCACGGTGGCGGTGATCTCCTCGGTAGTTGCCGACTGATCCTGGGCATTGTCCGAAAACGACCGGGCCGCGGAGCTCATCTCGTCGGAGGAGACGGCGAGCTCCTCAGCGATGAACTTGATGTTCTTCACGGCGTTCCCGAAGCTCGCCACGAACTCGTTGAAGCTGGTGATGAACTTTGAGGAGCCCTGTTTCGCCTCTTCAAGCGCAACCGTAAGATCACCCCCCGTGACCTTCTGGAGCTCGGCGGAGACCATGGCAGGCTCCCCACCGATCTCCGCCAGGATTCTGTTGACAACCCGGTAGCCAAGGACAAGGGCGAGAAGGATGGCCGCTGCGCTCATGATGATGATGATATTCCTCGCCCCTCCCGCCTGGTCACGGACTGTCTCGCTCTCCTTGTTTGTGATCTGCGTTACATAATCAAGGTATAATTTGACGAATCCCATGCGCTTGTCATAGACAGGCGTTGCATGCCGTATAAAATAATCCGTGGCATCCGCGTCCTTGTTGGCGAGAGCCAGTTGTATCAAGGTATCGTTTGCCTTTTTGACTTCTTCCCGTATTGACCTGATGTCGCCGAGGAGTTTTTTCTCCGTGTCATCGGTGGGGAGCTTCTCCAGCACCTCCTGGTACTTGCCGATCCCCGCCCTGGCATGATCGAAATTCCCCTTCTCCTTGTCCAGCGAAGGTTTATCGGTCAGCATGATCATCGTCTTCACGCTGTTCGAGGCCACGAGAATCTGTTCGGTCATGCTCCAGACGGCATTGATCTTCACATTGTTCTCGTTGACGATCTTTTCCAGTCCATGATAGATCGACTGGATGTTGACTATGGCAAGCGACACGACTGCCGAAATCATGATCACAATGATACATAATATAATCCCCAGGCGTGTCCTGAGCTTCAAATGGTTACTATTCATTCTCTGCGGTCTCCTTGCCGGTTGTAAAATGAAATACCGCTCCAACCCCGGAGTCGAAAATTATCATAATGTCAAAAATGTATAGAGTCAAATTTTTTTGTGTTTTCCAAAAAAAACCGGAAAAAACCGATTCCCGGTGGCTTCGGGGAGGGATGGTTCATCGACCCCCTCTTCTCAAGAAGCATCTCCAGATACGACCTCTTCTCGAAGGCATGGACGCCGATCCGGGATGCGAATTCCATCAGGTCTCTCTCCGCCCGTCCCCTGTCCCCCATGATTATATCCATCAATACATAGGAATCTGCGTCCTCTTTCCGGGGGACGCTCGCCGGCATAACGTTTGATATCGGAAGAGTCCACTACGGAAAAGTCAATGCTCCCGGGGGAGAAGGCCCCCGGGAAGAGGCTTTAAATTACAGCGATCGCCTCAATCTCCACCAGGGCATTCCTAGGCAGCGCCGCCACGGCAAAAGCCGCGCGGGCCGGGAAGTCTCCGCTGAAGTGCCGCGCGTATACCTCGTTCACCGCGGCGAAATCACCCATATCCTTAAGGTATACGGTGGTCTTCACCACGTGCTCAAAACCGTATCCGGCCTCGCTGAGAATGGCCGCCAGGTTTTTGAATACCGCCTCAGCCTGCTCCGGGGCCGTCTTCCCGGCAATCTCCATGGTTACAGGATCGAGGGGGATTTGTCCCGATATAAAAAGCATGTTCCCCGCTTTCACCGCCTGCGAATAAGGCCCGATGGCCTTGGGGGCTTTCTCCGTGGAAATGATTTTTTTCATGGTCTGTTCCTTGCTCATGTTTTATTTTCAACATCATCGTCGGGATCCAGCAGCGGCGCCTCCGCGAACACCGTCTCCGGGTAGATGAGGCCGGCCCCGGTGTTGAGCAGCACCACCCGGTCGTGTTCCGCAATCCATTCGTCCCGTCGAAGCCTCACCGCCGCGGCGAGCGTCGCCGCGCCCTCCGGGCACACAAACAAGCCCTCCTCGGCCCCGAGGGACCGCTGCGCGCGGATAATTTCATCGTCCTCCACCGCCATGGCGCACCCGCCGGTCTTGTAAATCGCATCCAGCACAAGGAAATCCCCGAGCGCCTTCGGGACGTTTATTCCGAACGCCAAAGTCTTCGAGTTTTGCCAGAACTCGGACTCCTTTTTGCCTTCCCGCCATGCCTTTATTATGGGAGCGCAACCGGCCGCCTGGACGGCCACGAGCCGAGGCAGCTTGTCTCCTATCCATCCCATCTCCCTTAGTTCCAGCATGGCCTTGTAGATACCAATGATGCCAACGCCTCCGCCTGTGGGATAGAGTATGACGTCGGGCGCCTCCCACCCGAACTGCTCGGCGATCTCCAGGCCCATGGTTTTCTTGCCCTCGATACGGTACGGCTCCTTGAGGGTGGAGGCGTCGAAAAACCCGTATTTCTTTACCGCGCGGCCCACTATCTTCCCCGCGTCGCTGATGAGCCCCCTTACCAGGTAGAGCCCCGCGCCGGTAACGGCGCATTCCTTCCTGGTGATCATGGGAGCCTCCTCCGGCATGACGATCACGGACCGGATCCCGGCGCGCGCGCAATAGGCCGCCCACGCAGCCCCGGCATTGCCGTTGGTCGGCATCGCCAGCACCCTCACCCCAAGCTCCTTCGCGCGGGAAACGCCCACCGCCGCGCCGCGCGCCTTGAAGGTGCCCGTTGGTATGACTCCCTCATCCTTCATGTAAAGGTTCGGGATTCCGGCTGTCTTTCCCGAGACGGAAAGCTTCAGCAGGGGAGTCATCCCCTCGCCCATGCTGACGATGTGCTCTGCGCTTTTTACCGGAAGCAACTCCCGGTACCGCCAGAGGTCGGGCCCGCGTGACGACAGCACCGGTTTAGTAAGCGCCGACGCGGCCTTTCCCAGGTCATACCGGACCAGGAGCGGCGATCCGCAGGAGCATAGC
>CALMJO010000466.1 GCA_937864375.1 uncultured Spirochaetota bacterium | reverse complement strand
CGCTCCCGTCATCGCAAAAAAGCCAAGAACGAAACGTACCAGCGGTGCCGACCCTGTTCTGGAGCGAAATTCGCGGAAAACCAGGGCAGCGATCGTGGCTCCGAGCACCAAACCCATGATCTCGGGACGCAAATACTGCACCGCTGAGGCTCTATGAAAGCCCAGCGCACCAGCCACGTCTCGCTCCATGCATGCTACACAAATTCCCATGTTACCAGGATTACCCATGTGTTGTAATAGGGGGGCAATCACACCAATCACAATCCCCGTTGCAACGATACCTTTCACGGAACCAAAAAAGTTTTTTACCCAATTCATTCAATTATCTCAGTATTTCGATTTTTTAATGCTTAAAGCCATTTGTAATACAGGGGGGTGAAACAAACAACTATATTAAGAATGATAACTATTTAAAATATTTATGCATAGTGCTTTCCAGGATTCTTATTTTAATTGACATTCCAGATTATTTTCGTGATAGTCTGCACATCTCAGTGAGGGGAGTGACATGAAGAAAATACTGGTATATACAATCGTATTTGCCATCTCCGTAAGTACCATGATCTTTGCAAACACCACAATCAACAAGGCACATTCAGGTTTGACGAAAGACGGCGCCAATGTGAATTGCTCCTATTGCCACACCACGGCAGGAATACCCAAACAGGCAGGCAATAAGGCACAGACGAATACCAATACATTCTGCCTTGGCAGCGGGTGTCATCCCCGGTAACCATGCAGTGATTGCTTAATCCGGAAAAGCATGCTATAATCAATCGCATGCTTTTTTATTGGCTTGAAATTACCGTCGCATAATCCCTGAAAACATGCCAGCAACAATTACCCACTTAAAACTGATGACTGAATCAGTAATGCACATCGGGAAGAGGAAGGACATAACTCCCTATACCCGCACTCTTGCGTCCTTTTTCAGGGAGCCTGAATTTCTTGGTGCGGCGTGTCTTGGCGCGCTTGGTCCGGATATTTATGATTATCTTCCGCTTTTTTATAAAAGAGGGCATCTTGGTGCTCCACCAACTGAATACTTGCATTCATCGGGCCTAAAAGAATCACTCGTATATCTTTCGGATCTGACCCTCAAAAACAGCGATTATGCTAATGAATGGTCTGCCCTGCAACGCGCGTACTTTTATGGTTACGTATCTCATATTGTTGCAGATCAGGTGTTTCATCCCTTTATCTTTTATTGGACTGGTTTTCCAAGAAGAGATTCAAAGCGCTCAAACGGATACTATCGCGAACAACTGCTTCTGTTCGAGTACAACATGGATATCTATTTCCAATATTACCATGATCGAACTGAAAACTCGATTTCCGTCTCTGACTGCCTGTCAGAGACGGTTACTTCACGGTTTGCTCGGTCGTTAAAGGAACCGTTGTTTAAAATTACGTCCGATTTACTACAGCATATCAGCATGAATCACGGGACAAGCAGATCGATAAGCACTGTCCTGCCAACCAGTATACGGCAAAAGGCGATTTTGATCATGCTGGGGCATATCACATCGATAGTAAAATCGGTATTCACGTTAAAAACCAGCAAGCACTCAAAAATCGGCAAGGTACTATCAGCTCTTCAATCCCGCAAAATCCTTGCAACCGATCTATCTGTCACGTACCCGGAGCCCAGAAGAATAAATAAGCACGTATTAAATCTCCATCGTGAAAGATGGTTTTACCCGGCGGGAGGTTCCGGTCTTCATTATGAATCCGCGGAAGATCTTTTCAAAAATGCACGGGATAAAACTATTCAGATCTGGGAGATGCTCGATTCGCATCTCTATGGCAACGGGCCCAGGCTTGATTCAATTCTCCACGAGCTCGAATTGAATTGCTATACTGGAGAGCGCGACAAGGGCGTTAACATGATGACGCTATGCAACGAATATCGCCTTCGCTTCTAACCAGCAGCTATTTTTCCTTGATGCCCTTTACCACTGAATTAAAATGCTGGCGAGATATTTTCTGTATTTCCGTGGGATCGTAATACTTGATAATGGATGGATTCTCGACTACGTTTTTCTTCCCAACTTCTGAAGAAAAAAATCGGAGATAATTCATAGCGGCAATTCGATGCGGATTCGTGTTGTTATAGTCCAGGTAACTGTACAATACTGAAAGTCCCAGATACACGTTTGAATTTATGGTGCTGCTCAGGGCCAGCTCCTCTCCCATTATCTGGTCAAAGTAATTGTATCGATTATTCAGTATTTTATGAGTCAGCTCATGTATTTCAAAAAGTTTCCAGATTTCCCCTTTAATGCTTGAGGCATTGCTGAAGGATCGCAGCAGGCAGTATTTAATATCCTCGGTAACACGGGAACCGACAAAAAACATGGAATCGACATTTTCATTGCTCAAAACCCTCTTGGCTATGATATAATCGTTCTGGACCTCTTCCGGGTTTATATAAATCATATCGAAATAAAATGTAGAGTTACTCGTGGAAAATTCATCATAGTATATGAATGGCACAATATTATATATAACATCGTCCGTACGGAACATTGGATGCGCGATGGAGAGAGGTTTTCTACTCCCGAAAATACAATAATCCAGAATGATGTGTTCCGCTCCGGAGCTGCGATCCCTGGAAAACCTCAAGATGATATTTCGTTTCTCAAGCAAATCCTGGAGAGAGAAAAGTATCTTTTCGTCGTACTTCGAGGGGTAAAGATAGACGTTAAGCATGAGCTCCGCTATGCTGTAGATACCCATATCCTGAAGATTGTTTAAGTAATTCTTAAAAGCTATTACGTGAAATCCCTCTTTTTGCATGAACGACAGTGGAATCGTATGCTCCTGGATGACATTCACGAAATGCGGGTTTTCATTGAAAAGCAGTACGGTATAGGCATAAAGCTTTCCGTTTGGCGTGCGTATATTTGCATAATCAACTTCGTTATGCATATCCGACTCAATCGGGGATTGAAGGTTCCCCGGGTATACGCTCTCTCCCTTTGCAAGAATCAGCATCGCAAAAAACAGAATGAAAGGTACACCCTTCTGCTTCATTACAGTAAAAGCGTTCATTGTGCCAGCTGGTTTTGAAATCCTTTAATCATCCATTAAAGTAATGTAATCTTCCAGGAAATTCCATAGTAAAATATATTGGATACTACTTTTACTAACTGGCCTGGAATACTTTTTTCCCGTTTATAAATGTCATTTCAACCCGGGAATAGAACTCACGCGGATCACCGCTCCATACCACGATATCAGCATCCTTGCCCTCGGAAATGCTTCCCACGCGCTGCGATATTCCAAGGACTTCAGCCGGGTTTACCGTAACCGCTCTCAATGCTTCCTGCCCGTCCATGCCTTCCTTGATCGCCATGCAAAGAATCGACTGGAAATAGGTGAGCGGAGGAAATGTGTCCGATTGCAGGCACACCTTGACGCCTGCCCGCGCCAGAACCCCTGGAGTTTTGAAACTAATATCCCTCAGCTCGACTTTTTCCCTTCCCACAAACGATGGGCCCACCACTACGGGAACAGCTTTAGATGCAAGAAACTCTGCAATCCTGTGTCCTTCGGTCGCATGAATAAGAACCAATCTCAGGTTGAATTCCTCGGCTACTCTGATTGCGGTTACTATGTCATCTGCCCTGTGGCAATGCGCATGTACCGGCAAATCCCTCTTGAGTACTTTCACCAGCACTTCAAGCTTAACGTCGGTATCCGGTATTTTATCCTCGCCCTCGTTTTCTCTGGGTTTTTCCTTCTTGCGGGCGTAATCATATGCCCTGGAAAGCCATTCTCTCAGCAGGGCCGCAATCGCCATCCTCGTTTGAGGATTCTTCTCGTTTTTGCCGTATACGGCCTTCGGGTTTTCCCCGAATGCAATTTTCAGGCATGAAGGATTCAATACCAGCATTTCATCAACTATATTGCCTGCTGTTTTTAGACTGCAAAAAAGGCCTCCCATTACATTCGCACTTCCCGGCCCCGTGTTGATGGTAGTGACACCTCCAGCGGGCGCCTCCTGCAGGCCGGGGTCCATGGGATTTATCGCATCTATCGCACGCAGATGCGGAGTAACCGGATCGGTCATCTCGTTTCCATCCATTCCGGCCCAGCCGATATCCCCCTGGAACAACCCCTGGTGAGTGTGCGCATCGATGAAACCGGGCGTGATTACGGACCCGGAAAGATCAATTTCCTCCTGTGCATCAATGTCAGGCATCCCCCGGGTTACCCTGATGATCTTCCCACCCTCCATCGCAAGGCAACCGACGTAGGGATCGTCAATCATGCTCATTATCAGGGCGTTTTTTACAAGAATCACGCTTGCCTCTAATCCTTAAAACCGGTTTTCTCAACAATAGCGGCCCGACTGTCGTGTCTAGTCAAATATATAGCCTAGAGCCTTTTCCACAATAAGCTTTCTCGTCTGGGGGTCTTCGACTTCAGACAACGAAAGCGAATTCATCAGGGCGGCGGTTTTACCATTGGATATCTCAATGAAAACGCCTTTCACATTTTTCCTTTTGCAATATCCCGTGCGGCAATACCTGCATTGGGAAATCACCACGGTGGCACTTGGACGTTCCTTATTTGTTTCCGATTTTACACGCAGCGCACACGCGTTTATCATTTCATCGAACAACCTGGAAACCCCGTGTTTTACCGGTAGCTTGCTCGCTTCAGGATCTTTGAATACCGTCGGTCGAAGATGTTCATCCGATCGATCCGCAGCAAAGCAGATACTGATTGCGGCATTTTTATTTCCGAGCTTTTTTTCTATTCTTTCAATCTGTTCGCCAAAAGGCGTCATCCCGTCCATGGAAATGACTTTTTCGTTACCGTTACCGTCTTTATATATCCTGGTTCCATCGGAAGTTATGGTGAGGCGGGATTTATCCGGAGACAGTATTTCTCTCGTGCCGTCTGGAAGTCGGGTAATTACCGTACCATCCGGAAAAAACGCCTTTTCCTGGCTCTTGCATTTTGAAATCCTCAGCCCATCGGGTTTCTGGTATTCTTCGCAATCTGCGGTCCGTGACTTCAGCACCGCTCCCTGGTAGTCAAAATCCGTGAGGCGTCCCGCATCAGCGCTTGTCAACAGCACCAGGTACGACACAGAGATCAACAATTTCATTCCGTGTCTTGCGTTCCATGCACCCGTCATCGCTAAATTCCTATCGCCTTATAACCAATATCTCTTCTGAAAAAAGCTCCTTCAAAGGAGATTCTATCAATTGCGGCATGCACTTTTTCTCTCGCCTCCCCGAGGCTCGAGCCTATTGCAGTGATATTGAGTACACGTCCGCCATTTGTAAAAAACCGTCCGTCACGCTCCTCCGTCCCCGCATGAAACGCCAGAATGTCGCCGCCTATCGCATCCAGTCCTCGAATCTCAACGCCTTTAGGATAATTTCCCGGGTATCCTCCCGAGGCCATTACCACGGTTATGGCATGTTTTTGCTCAAAGTCAATACTGACACGCTCCAGGGTTCCTGATACCGCCGCTTCAAAAATATCACCGAGCCTGTTTTTCAACAAGGGAAGAATAACCTGGGTCTCGGGATCGCCGAAGCGTGCGTTGAACTCCAGGACTCGAATGTCATCTCCTTTTATAATTATCCCCGCATAGAGAACTCCCTTGAAGGGAGTGCCTTCTTCTTTCATGCCACGGATAGTCGGAATCAGCACTTCCCTTGAAACACGTTCCATGCGCTCCCTGGTCATAACCGGCGCAGGCGCATAGGCCCCCATTCCTCCGGTGTTTGGACCTTTATCTCCATCAAATGCCCTTTTGTGGTCCTGGGCGGCTACCATTGCCAGCACCGTTTCTCCGTCGGAAATGCCAAGAACCGAAGCTTCTTCTCCGTCGATAAAATCCTCAACGA
>CALMJO010000465.1 GCA_937864375.1 uncultured Spirochaetota bacterium | reverse complement strand
GGGGTACCAGGGCTGCGCCAGGGCGCGATCCATGGGTACGCGAAGGTCATCGTGGCTCGCGGCACCGAGCTGGACCAGCACACCGGGATGAAATCCGCTCACCTCCACCCGGTGACGGGCGTCAATGGGCCCGAAGCACTGCCATCGGAAACGTGGATTGGGCTCCTGTACGCTCCCCCAGAGGCGGCGGAGCTGGAAATGGACCTGGGCGAACTCGCGCCGGTCCTGCGGCCCCTTCCAGCCGTAGCCGTGCCAGAGCATGAACCCCGCCGGCGAGAGGACCCGAAGGGGGAGCATGTTGTCCATAACAGTCACATCCGGGGAAAAGCCCGGGACCCCGATCACCAGGTTCCACGGACGCCGCTTTACGAGACGGGCCCGCAGGGGAAACAGACGGCCCACCCCGTCCCTGCGATACGCTTCAGGGGAGGCCATCACCACCCGGATATCGGCGTCGGTGTACCGGTCGAGGTACCGGGTGAGGCTCCAGAGGTCCGCCCCAAAGGTCGTCGCCCAGATCAGAACGCGCATGATTCCGAAGCTCCCTGTGTCAGGAAATGGAGGATCAACGACCGCTGCACCGCGCCCCCGATTTTCGTGGAGAGTAAATTCATGCTTCGGATCATTCCAAACCTTGGGGAAAGAATACGAGAATTGACAGATTAAAATCCCTAGGATGAGTATAATCTGAACATCATAAATGCAACAAAAAAACCTGGCATCGGGCCGAGGGATCCGGTTCGCTGCAATACGGTTTATGCCGGATAATCCCGGACATTCATTACGAGATTTTTATTAATCCATTACGCCGGGGCCCGGACATGAAGATGAGCCGGGGTTCGACATTGTGGTGCGCGCACAGGTGCAACAGCAGCCCCGTTCCCTCCGGATGAAACGAACCTCCTTAAAACGACGCGGCATACTCAATCGGAATGCTATTGAGAATGGCTGCAAAATGCATCACGGCATGATACTATAATAGTCGCTGCAGGTTTTCCAGGTCGTTGTGGATATCGACTTCGGCCCATTCTGATTTTTCAACCAGGAGCGGATGTACGCCGACACCTTCCCCGGACAGGTCTTTTATAAAGCTATGCCATGTTTTCTTATGGCTTAGAAAATCATCCCTTCTGGAAACCCTGTCGAGTATCTCTCGAAAAACGGTGCTGCTTTTTTCTCCAATGACCATCATGAGTCCCGCTGAAATGATGTCAAGGCCGGTTGCGCTCTTTGTTGCCTCAAGCACCTCGCTGTTCTGATTCAATCGAACTTTTACGTCATCAGGATCCACCTTTCCGGTTCGCGAGCAGAGAAGGTATATGCCCTCTTTACCGTTCGAGAAATAAGAGACGATGCTGTCATAAACGGCATCACTGTAAAAAGTGTCGCCGTTCATGAAAATAAAATCCGATGATCGCAGCCTGTTCAGGACAACCCAGAGGGTCACCAGCGGGCCCGAAACAGCGTAGAAGGGATTATAGATGATCGTCATATTCCCCTGGTCCACGGTCATGGAAGCGAATTCCTCCACCCGTTCGACACAGTGGCCGGCGCCAATGATGATTTCATCGATTTCCTTATGCCTGAACAGCGTCCCGGCCTGCCTTGAGAGAAGCGTCGTGCCGTCTCCCAGCTCAACGCAGATCTTGGGCCTGTCCTTTGTGAGCGGGAGCAGCCGCTCCCCCTTCCCTGCCGATAGGATGATCGCTTTCATGACGTGCTTCACTTCATATTCTTTTTTATATATTCCAGGATCCTGTCGCAGGAGTTCCCGTCCGCGGTGTCGTAAAAATGCTTCAATATCCTTTTCCTTTCTTCTTTGCAGTCGTCTTTGCCGTCAACGATGATTTTTTTCAGCTCGTCCTCGAGCTCATCATGGGTCAGGCATTTCCGTCCCGGGGTGACTTCGTCGTAGTCGAACTGCAGCGCCCTTTCCTTCTTGATGTAATGGTCCCGGTCGAACGGGAAGAACACCACGGGCTTGTCCAGCAGGAGATAATCGACGAATATTGACGAGTAGTCGGTGATCATGAGATCGCATTTGCCCAGGAGAGGGTAAATATCGCTGTTTTTGTCGTACTCCATGATATTCGTGGTTCCGGAGAGGTCGTACATGTGCTCATTCAGGGTTTTTGTATGATACTTAAAGATGAAAATTATCTTGTTTTCAACCGCGAAACGGTCGAGCCTTGCCATGTTAAAAGTGCTTTTAAGTTTGTAATATGCGGGAGTGGGTTTTCGATGGGTTGGGCAATAGGCGATGATCTTATAGCCATCCTTCTTGTATGCGGCACATCTATTGTAAGCCTCGCCGTCAACGCCGATCAAATAGGGCTCGATGTTGTCCTTGAAGAAAACATCATTTCTGGGCTGCCCATTGATGAGGAGTTCGTCAAACCGGAAGGCCTTCGCCCGCGTGTTTTTCTGGGAGGTGGAGTTGAGTACCAGAAGTTCGTAGGATGGGTGATTTCCAAGTATAGCCTGCCCTAATCTCTCGATAAAATTAAGCCTCAACACCCTTGGCTTTAACAGGCCTACGGTTTTCATTCCACTCCCGTGCCAGAGTTGAATCTTCCTGGTAAATAAAAGCGGATAGTACTTGAATTGCCGAACCCATTCATTACCGTCCACGATAATGGTCCCGCATCTAAGTAACTTCCACAATGTTGAGAATCCGGGATGGAAGAGTACGGGAAGATTGTTAGATCTGAGCTCTTTTGCGAGCTTGCGGACGGATGTTAGAAAGTATACTTCCGGGAACTCCTTTCTTCTCTCAATGAAATAAAGAAAGAGATATTTAAGGTTCCCGTCAAAATTGTTGGAAAACCTGGTTATGAAAATAATACTATTGTCCTTGGGAATCAGGTATGACAGGGGGACCAGTATTCCCCATCCAAATACCAGTATTAATGGGAATGCTATGACTTGAAGAATACCGAGTAAGACATCGTAGAGAAAACGTTTGATCATTTTTAACCTGCAATTATGTTTGATCCCACTAAAAGTATTTGACAAATTTTATATCAGGTCATCAATAATAATGGTCATTGTCCAGTAAAATAATGACATTTAAGGAGTTTTTTGTTTAAGAAATTATAACCTGGAGCTATCCACTATCATGAGGCAGATAGTAACTAATTAGTATTTTTTTATCGGGGGAGAATAATTGCCCCTTCGATTGCCAATGGGGTAGCGGAATGGAAGCCAATCAGCTTTTTATTTTTATTAATCGCAGCAAAGAAATATTGTTACGTTTAGAAGCCTTATGGAACAATTATTGTTGAGAGTTATATAACTTAGAACAATGTGCTAATAATGATTGAGTAATGTATAAAATTGAAATGTAATTTTTTCGCATTCTTACTCATTTTAAACATTAGAGTTGTTGCAAAACTATAAACAAGGATGAAAAAGTAGTATTAATATTTTCAATAATTCTGATAATGTCCGCATGGACATAGATAAAGTACTCTCAGATGATCGAACAAGTCAAGCAGCAATCGGACTGACAGAAAAGGTCTTTCAGAAATTGCTGCCTTTGTTTGAGAAAGGGCTCAGCAAGAGCGTTAAAAAGAATCCGTATAGAGGCGGTAGGCCCGACAGACTGAAAACGACACGAGAGCGACTGTTTTTCATTCTTTTTTTTCTGAAGAATTATCCTACGTACGACGTGTTAGGCATCCAGTTTGGCATGCACCGATCCTGCGCCTTTCGCAAGGTGAATCGGTTTATGACAGCTCTGAGAATTGCATTAAAAAGCGCAGGAGTATTGCCGGCTGAAACTATCGGAGAACTGAAGAAGCGCCTGGACGGTATCAATCTGGTGATCGTAGATGGGACGGAACAGCGCAAAAACAGGCCAAAAGACAGGGAAAAACAGAAAAGCTATTATTCGGGTAAAAAAAATTCCACTCGGTGAAGCATGTATGCGCGGCAGACAGGAGGAAAAGAATTCTGTATGCATCAAGGCATTATCCTGGAAGAGTACACGATAAAACAGTATTGAAGGAAGAATCAAAAAGGCATACACTTCCTGATTCTATTAAGAAGCTATTCGATTTAGCTTTTCTAGGATTGGAGCACGAGCATCAAAATGTAGTCATGCCGACGCGAAAGCCGAAGAACATGAATCTAACGGCCAAGCAGAAGAAGAGAAATGCCAGGATCAGTCGCGTGCGGGTGAAAATTGAAAACGCATTCGCTGGAGTGAAACGCTTAAGGATAGTCTATAATGTGTCGCGAACCAGACGGGATGAGTTCATCAACCTGACGTTTCTCGTGTCATCCGGGATATGGAATTTTCATCTTGCGAAAGGATAAGTTATGCAACAAGTCTATTACTTTAATAATTCGTTCTTGCATATATTGCCTGTCGTAATTACACTATAATCTAATATTGTCGTCTAAATGTGGACTCGAATGAATTGAGCAAAGTCATATTTTATGAACTGATTTACTTGCGGGAAAATCGGGATACCTTATCAGAATAAATCAGAATAGTTTAAACGGAGGCAAAATATGTCATTTCTATATGATCCGTTTTTGGAACTGGATTCCAAAGTGAAAGTAATCGCGGAAATCGGCTGTAATCATCGGGGCGATATTGCTGTCGCCAGGGAAATGATAAAAATTGCAAAGATATTCTGTGGTGTTAATTATGTAAAATTCCAAAAAAGAAGCAACAAAGAGCTGTTAACGCCTGAGGAGTATAACGCCCCTCATCCCAATCCGAATAATTCTTACGGTGAAACATACGGTCAGCACAGGGAGTACCTTGAATTCAACCTTGAACAGCACAGGGAATTAAAAAACTATTGCGATGAAATTGGAATCGGCTATGCCACTTCCGTATGGGAGCTGACATCAGCAAAAGAAATAATCAGTCTTAATCCGGATTTTATTAAGGTACCTTCGGCCTGTAATTTAAACTGGCCCATGCTTGCCGAATTGTGTGGTAACTACGGCGGTGATGTGCACATATCTTTGGGGATGACGACAAAAAAGGAAGAAGAGAAACTCATTGCATTTTTTACGTCAAAGAAAGCCGGGAAAAGACTGGTTATATATGCATGCACATCGGGGTACCCGGTTCCGTATGATGAACTCGCCCTTCTTGAGATCAGGCGATTGCGAGAGACATACGGTGGAGATGTTAAAGATATCGGTTTTTCCGGGCATCACAACGGAATCGCAGCCGATGTCGCCGGTCTTACCCTGGGGGCGAACTGGTTTGAAAGACATTACACATTAAACAGAACATGGAAAGGAACCGACCACGCGGCATCACTTGAACCAGATGGCATGCGAAGGCTGGTTAGGGATCTTCATAACGTCGAAAAGGCGCTTAAATATAAGGAACAAGACCTTCTGGAAATAGAAAAGGTGCAGCGCGATAAACTCAAAAGGATTGAGGGAAAACATTTTTAGGTGAAATTTCAATGTCAATCTGGAAAGCCCTGATCCCGATTCGTTCGGGATCCAAATCAATCCCCGATAAAAATATTAAACTATTTTGCGGTAAACCGCTTTTTTATTGGGCAACGCAGGCGGCCGTTGAGAGCGGGATTTTTGACGGTGGAGTTTTTGTCGCTGCTGATAGTGAAATTTACCTGGAATACATAAGAAAATGGACTCCTGCCGCTGTTCCTGTTATACGAGCTCCGCATACTGCTACCGACACAGCGAGCAGTGAAAGCGTTATGGAATGGTTTCTGGAGCAAGAACGGTGTGACATTCTTTCTCTTGTCCAGGCAACAACGCCAACAGTAACCGCTGGAGATTTTATCTTTGCCAGAAAACAGTTTGAATCCGAAAAATCAGATTCGCTCGTAACAGGAGTTCCCTTCCAACGATTTCTATGGACCGGCACGGGAAGGCCGTTGAACTATGATCCTTTGCATCGTCCACGGCGTCAGGACATGGAGCCGCAGTTTCTTGAAAACGGAAGTTTTTATTTTACAAGGACCGACTTGTTCAATGACCTGAAATGCCGTCTGGGCGGTAAAATATCTGTGTTTGGAATGACTGTAGATACAACTATTGAAATTGATGAACCGGGAGATTGGACCAAGGCGGAAGGTGCATTTAAAAAGCGTACGACGCTTTACGCCAATAGTTCAATGCCAAAGGTGCTCGTGGTTGATGTTGATGGAACTCTTACCGATGGCGGCATGTATTACGGAGCTGAAGGAGAAATGTTCAAAAAATTCAATACACGGGACGGCGCAGCGCTTGCTCAGTTAAGGCGGAAGGGTTTCAGGATTCTTGTCTGTACTGGGGAAAATTCACCTTCGGTTGATGCGAGAATGAAAAAGTTAGGCATTACAGATTATTATCCAGGCGCAATTGACAAATTTGGGTACATATCCAAGTGGTTGAGCATGAATAATTATACATGGGATGATGTCTGCTATGTGGGTGATGAGTTGAACGATCTTTCATCGATTAGATTATCCCACTATTCCATATGTCCAGCTGATGCGCATCCCACAATCCGGGATGTTGCAACGGCTACCCTGAATATCCGTGGAGGGGAAGGAATAATGCGGGATGTGCTTCACTGGATCGATAAGTTGTGGCCGGGAGAGATGGAAAAAGAGGAATCATGAGAATTTTACACGTTGCAAGCTTCAGCGGCAATATAGGTGATAGCGCAAACCACAGCGGTCTTCGCTTCAAGCTTAAATCGATCCTTCCGGAGGGCGCAGTTTACGATGAAATTGAAATTCGGCGTTTTTATGTGAAATATGATGGGCCTGATAAATTACAGTTTGATCTGGATTTTGCGAATATTGCAAATAACTATGACTTGCTGATAATTGGCGGAGGAAATTTTTTTGAAGTATGGATTGAAGGATCATCCACCGGTTGTACTATTGACATAGGACCGGAAGTAATTGAAGCTATTAATACAAAAGTTCTGTTTTTTGGTCTTGGATTCGATTGCTATAAAGGTTACAGTAGCACAACCCTTCATAATTTTTTTAACTTCGTTCAACGGCTTCAGGATAAAAAGAGGTTTTTTGTTACGGTTAGAAACGATGGATCGATTGAACAGTTTATAGAAAGATACGGAGTTGAGGCGTCTGGTTTATTGCGTAAAGTTCCCGATGGCGGTTTTTTTATTAATACCTGCTCCGATAGTTCACCATTAATTCCATCGGGAAAATGTAATATAATTCTATCACTCGCAAAAGACATGCCTTCTGTTCGATTTGGGAAAGACACCGAAAAAAGCGGATATGCGTTTCTGGTTAAATCAATAGTGCATTATATAATTCATATGGCAAATAAAAGTAAAGAAGTTCATTTTACTTTAATGCCTCACATATACAGTGATCTTCAAATTATAAACGAAGTTATTGAGTTATTGCCGGATTTCATAAGACGCAATTGCGTTGGCGTAGGCCCGTGCCTTCTCGGGAGTATTGCTGTGGATCCTGTATTTTCTGTTTATAGAAAAGCAGACTGTGTTGTTGCAATGCGATTTCACGCGAGTGTTTGTTCAATCGGTCTTGGAATACCGACTATAGGATTAAGCACTTATCGGAAGATTTCAGATCTTTATAGAGAACTTGGAATCCTTGATCGACTAGTAGTTGCCCGCGATAAATCTTTTCATGACGAATTGATATCAAAAACGGAATGGATTCTTAATCGGAAACATGAAGTTAAAAATGAAAATATCATCATCATGAAAAAGCTCGTTGGGGAGTTTGATGCTTTCCTATCTGATTTTAGAGGATTTCTGAAAAATAGTTAGTATAATAAGACAAAAATGGATTTTAAATGTAAAATATGCGGATCTGGTTCGCGAACTATTGTTTCTGGTACAGTCAGGGACAGCAGCGAGCATTCAGTTTTTCGGTGTATTGATTGCGGTCATGTACAGTTGTATCCATTGCCGGACTGGACAGTTAATAAAGAGTTTTACAGTAATAATTCTCAGGCGACTTGGGTTCGCCCTGTAATTGACATTGATAAAATCCGAAGTAATTTAAAGACCGATACAATGCGCCGCGCTGATTTTATTGAAACGATTATTGCCAGAGGGAAAAAGATTATCGAACTCGGCACGGGTTATGGTTTTTTTATGGAAGAAATGATACATAGAGGATGGGGTATTGAAGGATCCGAAATTGGTATCGGTCGTCGTGAAATTGCAGAGAAAATAACGAACAAATCACTCTATGATTTTGATGTCTGTCTTGATGAATCTATTGAAACACAACTGTTGAATTCATTCGACGCAGTGGTTGCTTTTCAGGTTTTCGAACATGTACTTGATCCGATAGGATTTCTAGAAGGAATTAAAAAATTACTGAAACCTGGTGGGATGGTTATACTTGAGATTCCAAACAGAGATGACCATATGATTGAAGCATGCAAAGGATACAGTGATTTTTATTATCAGAAAGCACATGTATCATATTTCAATGCAAATGATCTCAGAGAACTGCTAACGAAGGTTGGCTTTAATACCATAAAACCGTATTTTATCCAGAGATATAGCATTGGGAA
>CALMJO010000464.1 GCA_937864375.1 uncultured Spirochaetota bacterium | reverse complement strand
GATGTGTATAAGAGACAGCCGCTATCCGCACGACGATCCCGTCGTTGACGGGCCTGCCCTCAAATGCGCCGTCAAGGTCCACGACGTGGATGAGGCGCGCCCCCATGCCGGAAAAGCGCCTGGCCATCTCGAGCGGGTCGTCCGAGTACACGGTCATGCGGTCCGGGTCGCCCTGGACCAGCCTCACGCACTTGCCGCCCCGCAGGTCGATCGCCGGGATTACGAGCATACGGCCCCCACGAAATTCTCGACTATGCGGAGGCCCACCTTCCAGCTCTTTTCCGGGTGAAACTGAGTGGCGACCACGTTATCGCGCCCCACGATGCACGGAAAGGAAACGCCGTAGTTCACCTCGCCCAGCACCCAGGAGCGGTCCGAAACCTCGGGGTAATAACTGTGGATGAAATAGAAGTGGGAGCCGTCCGGGACGCCCTCCAGGAATCCTGACCGGTTCCGCAGCTCCACGCTGTTCCATCCCATGTGCGGCACCTTGAGCTCGCCTGAGGGAAAGCGCATGACCCTCCCTGGAATCACGCCCATTCCCTCATGGTGCCCGAACTCCTCGCTCGACGAAAAGAGCAGCTGGTAGCCCAGGCATATTCCCATGAAGAAGCCGCCCCCGCGTATGTAGTCCAGAAGCGGCGCGAGCCAGCCCATCTCCCTTAAATGCCGCATTGCCATGCCGAATGCGCCGTCCCCGGGCATGATGAGGCCCCTGGAATCGCCGATTGAACCGGGGTCGGACGAGACGCGCACGTCCGAAGTGTATTTTTCAACGGCCTTGACCACCGATCGGAGGTTTCCCATGCCGTAGTCTATGACGGTTATCATGCGATGACGCCTTTCGTCGAGGGAACCGTGTTCGCATACTCGGGGTCGATTGTCGCAGCGCGGCGGAGCGCCACCCCCAGGGACTTGAAGATGGCCTCGTGGATATGGTGGCGGTTCTCGCCGTAAAAAAGCATGACATGCAGGTTGATGCCCGCGTTGTCCGCGAATGAGCGCAGGAACTCCAGGGTAAGTTCCTCGTGATAGGTGTTGATGACGCCCTTGAGGTCCTGCCCGGTATATTTGAAGTAGGCGCGGCCCCCTATGTCCACGACCGACTGGCAGAGCGCTTCGTCCATGGGGACCTGGGCCTGGCCGAACCTGGCGATGCCCGACTTGTCGCCGAGCGCCTTCCTGAAAGCCTTCCCCATGCAGATGCCAATGTCCTCGACCGAGTGGTGGTCGTCCAGGGCGTTGTCGCCCCTGCATTCGAGCTCGATGAAGATACGGCCGTGGCGCGACATCGCGTTCAGCATATGGTCGAAAAAGGGCACGCCCGAACGGATCGCGGATTCGTCCGCGCTGCCGAGCACGAGCTTCACGCTGATGTCGGTTTCGGAGGTGGTGCGTTTGATTTCCGCCTTGCGCATGGTGGTGGTCCTAGTATTCGAAGCCCAGGCTGAAAATGATCTGCCTGTTGCCGAACGATTTATAATAATAGGGCCAGGCGTAGTCAAGCTTTAAAATGATAAGGGGATACAGGGTCAGCCTGAACCCGAATCCTACATCGGTCTTGAAATCGCCAAAGTCGCCCGTCTCGCGGTTCATGAAACTGTACTTCCCGTCCCATGCCGAGCCGAAGTCGGCGAATAGCACCCCGCCTATCCCCCCGATTCTAAAGAAGAGCGGCCAGCCCATCTTGATGCCCTCGATGAAGATGAAACGGAACTCCGCGCTTCCCATGTAAAAGTTGTTCCCGCTGTATTCCTGGAACGGGTGCCCGCGGAGGGTGTTGAAGCCTCCTATGAAAAACCTGAAGTAATCCTTGTCCGGGCCCGTGACCTTGCCGCCGGCGCCGCGAAAGGCGAAGACGTAACGCTTGTACACGAAGATGTATTTCCTGAGGTCGATCGTGTAGCTCGTGAATTCAAAGTCCTGCCCCGTCAGGTTGAAGGACTGTTCGACCTCGAGCTTCCCCCTCGTGCCGTCCAGGGGCACCATGTAGCCCCAGAGCACGTTGTCGAAGCTGAGCGAGACCGCGAGCTGGTTGAGGTTCGCGAACACGTCCCTGCGGTCGCTATAGATCGAATAGTCGTGCTCGTACCTGGTGGCGGTGGCCCGCAGGTCGAAGCGGAAGAACTTGGAGAAAGGATAGCTCGCTATCGCGTACGATCCGTACTGGTTCACGTAGAGCGTATTGGCGTACACGTTATGGATGAGATCGTTGATGCTGGAGAGGGTGAGGATCCCGTAGGGATTGCGCTGCCGGAAAATGCCGATTCCAAAATCCCATTGGTACTTCAGGTAATAGTAAGCGACGTCAAAATTGATATCCGAGCTGTCCCTGCCGTAGTTCAGGTAATCCAGCGTGAACTCGATGCGGTTCTCGCCCAGGTAGTCGGATACGCCCATCCGCGCGAAGCCGGCGAAGCCGTACCCGAGCGTGCCCCCGATGCCAAAGAACAGGTAATCGGGACTGATCCTGGTCGTGTAATCGTCGAACACCGCCTGTCCCATGGGAAAGTACGGTGACGGAAACTCGTGCCTTATGTATTCCGTATCGCGCTCCCCCGTCGCTGGTTTGAGCTTCTTCTCGTCAAAGTCCTTTACAAAGATATCGTAGCCAAGATTCTGGTATCCCACGAACGCGATCCTGCTCCCGTCGGGGAACCAGCGGGGATAGAATATGCCGCAGAGCACATCGGTCACCTTCGACTCCTTCCCCGTGTCGAGCATGTACCGGTAGGCGTTGTAGATGCCGGTGCGGTTGGAGATGAATACGAGGCTCTTCCCGTCCGGCGCGAGGTCCGCCTGGAGGTCGCTCCCCGTTGACTTCACCAGCACCGCGCGCTCGCCCGTGCGCAAATCTACCCTTTGAATGTCGTAATCGTCGGAGTCCGTCGCGCGCCCCTCGCCCCTCGTCGAAGAAAAGATCACGCTTGCGCCGTCGGCGGCGACAACCGGGTAGCGGTCGGTATAGAGGTCGTCGGTCACGCGCGCGAGCGTGCGCGTCCTGAGGTTGAAGGTGTAGATGTCGGTCGCCGAGTTGTCCTGCGCGGAAAACGCGATGAGCGTGCCGTCACGGGAGAGCGTGGGGTCCCTGACCGCGCGAAACGGCAGCGCGATCTCGTCCCGGATGCTTCCCCCCTCGGGATCTATGAGGAAAATCACGTCGCGCCCCCCCGACTGCGCGACAAAGACGAGCGTCGTGCCGTCCGCCGACCATGTGAGGTTGTTCGAAAGAAGGTGCATGCCCTCGAACTTCGCGCTCGTATCTCCGAGGAGAATGGTCTTTATCTTTTTCTCTTCCTTCTTCTCGATGTTGACGATGGATATGCCGGAGTATATTTCCATGTTCGTAATGAAGGCGATGCGCTTCCCGTCGGGGGAGACCGCGGGGCACACATTGTAGGAGGATTCGGTCTTCAGGTGAAAGGTGAGCTGCTCGCCCTCCTCCTCGTCGAACACCTTGCCCTTCGCGGCGGGGAAGTAGCGCTTCTTGTAGAACCGTATCCATTCCAGGCCCAGGTCCTCCACGTTCCTGCCCGTGGCGGTCTTGAACGCCTCGTCCACGTCCCCCACGTCGCGCACGTCGCGGAAGAGCTCCCCGATCTTCTGCCTTCCGTACTGCTTCTCGAGGAAGTAGTAGAACGCCTGGCCTTCCTTGTACAACAGATACGGGCTCCGCACGTGAAGCTCGGTAAGGTCCATGAGCGTCGCGTATTTCTCGTTGTAGATGATGTCCCGCATCACCATGTCGGCGGTTTCATCGTAGCCGATGGACAGGTACTCGCACATGCCCTCCATCATCCACAGCGGCATGCCCCCCATGGTGAACATGGACATCCTTGCCCCCGACTGGTCGTCCATGAGGATGTTGAACTGGAAGGCGTGGACGAGCTCGTGGGTGAGGACGTGGTGAAAATCCGCGTACGATCCGGTAAAGGGAACTACAACCCTGTTCTTGAATGCCTCGGTGAACCCTCCCGTCCCCTCGCCGATTATTTCCATGAGGATGTTGTTCTCCTGGAACGCGATGTGCGAGGGATATATGATGACGGGGATCGTCTGCGTGAGCTCGTGCTTCAGGTAGTCGGCGATGTGGACGTAGCCCTCCTCGGCGATCCTCGCGGAGCGCGCGGCGAGCTCCTCCATCCCGGTCGGGTAATAGACGTCAAAATGAATGGTTTTAAGAATATTCCAGCGGAAGGTCTCCCTGTTGACCTTGTTTTTCCCGAAGGGGCTGCCCTCGGTCGCCGTGAAAAGGCAGATCGCGGCGAGCGCCAGGTAAGCCGCGTATTTCCAGTGGATGATTTTTGAACGTCCGTTATCCATGATTTGCATCGGGTCCCAGGACGCCGGTTCGCCAGGAGCCCATCGGACATCAATCGAATTGGCACAGCTGCTGCGCTTTTACAATCACAATTGCGGGCAGTTCAATTAAAAATTGCGCGGCGGCAATTTTTTGTTGCTGCACCCGGGCTGTTCCTGTTTATTAAACATGAGCCTGCGGTGCTCGCGATCAGGAACAATAATTTTTGAACCAACATTAAAGAATCCGGGATCTCAAGATTTGCGTGTGTAGGCCATGCTCCTCGCGGAGTAGGCCGAGGTACGCGTGCGGGAACCCACCTGTAATAACAGGTTCAAAAGATTCGCATCCTACACGGCATCGCGGGTTCACTTATTTGAAAAGTATAGGGACCGGTTTGCAGGCCGGCCCCTACGTTTTTCCTGAATCACTTCGAGTAATCCATCGCGGCAAGCCTTCTATAGGTGTTGTAGCGCCATTTCGCGTTTTCCTCCGCCGCCTTGAAGAGATCGGCGGCGACGTTCGGAAACTCGCGCTTGAGCGACGAGTACCGCACCTCTCCCTGGAGGTAGCCCTGGAACTCATCCCACTTGGGCTCCTTGGAATCCAGCGAGAACGGGTTCTTTCCCTCTTTCTCCAGCAGGGGATTGAACCGGTACAGGTGCCAGTATCCCGATTCGACCGCGCGGCTCGCCTCCTCCTGCGATTTCCCCATGCCGGAGCGCAGGCCGTGGTTTATGCAGGGCGAATAGGCGATGATCACCGAGGGACCGGGATAGGCCTCGGCCTCGAGGATCGTGCGGATCGTGTGGGCCTGGTTCGCGCCCATCGCGATCTGGGCGACGTATACATAGCCGTACGACATGGCCATGACCCCAAGGTCTTTTTTGCGCGTACGCTTTCCCGATGCGGCGAATTGCGCGATCGCCGCGGCCGGGGTCGCCTTTGAGGACTGGCCCCCGGTGTTCGAATACACCTCGGTGTCCAGGACCAGCAGATTCACGTCGTCGCCCGAGGCAATCACGTGGTCAAGTCCGCCGTACCCGAT
>CALMJO010000463.1 GCA_937864375.1 uncultured Spirochaetota bacterium | reverse complement strand
GTCCGACATCATCCACAGGCAGCAGGAGGGATATACCCGCGCACAGATGTGGTCGGGGCTCTGCCGGGGCGTCGTGGGCACCATGCTCCATACGGTGTTCCGCGGCGGTGCGCCGGAGGGACGCGCGCTCTTCTGCGGCGGGATGTTCCTCTCCATGCAGGTGCGACGCTGGACCGAAGCCTTCGTACCCGGCGCGGTGTTCCACCCCGATGGAAATTTCTTTTCGGCGCGAGGTGCGCTCGAATGCGCCGCGCGCCGCAAGCACTTCACGACATTACCCCGACCGGTAAAAAGCCTTGGGGAGCGGGGGGCCGACGAGCGCGTCCTGGAGCTCGCGCTCTCGCGTCACGAGATGCCCCCCGCGCTGCGGGAATACGCCTCCAGCGGCAACGAGGTGCGCATCCATGAAGAAATAATACCCGGCGCCGCCTACGCCCTGGGGATCGATGTCGGTTCAACGAGCACCAAGTGCGCGCTCGTCGACGTCGCGACGCGCGCGGTCGTCGCCGACATCTACCGGAAAACCGGGGGAGACCCCACGGCCGCGGCGCGCGCGCTTTTCGCGGAGCTGCGATCGATCCTCGTTGACGGGGCGCAGGTACCCGTCGCGGCCACCACGGGCTCGGGGCGCAGGCTCATCGGCGAGCTCGCGGGGGCGCAACTCATCGTGAACGAGATCACCGCGCATTTCCGCGGCGCCGCTGAGTGCGACCCGGGGATCGAGACCATATTCGAAATCGGCGGACAGGACGCGAAGTACATCCGCGGCGCGGGCGGCGCTGTTCAAGATTGCGCGATGAACTACGTGTGCGCCGCGGGGACCGGCTCCTTCGTCGAGGAACAGGCATCGCGCCTGGGGTTCGACGTACGCGAAATAGGCGCGCTCACCGCGGGCGTGCGCGTCCCCCACGCGAGCGACCGATGCACCGTGTTCATGGAGCAGGACATACACGCCCTCATGCGGGACTGCCGGACGCGCGAGGAGGCGCTGGCGGGGGTCATGTTCGCGGTGGCGAAGAATTACCTTCATCGCGTGGTGGGCCAGCGTCCCGTCACGGGGAATAAAGTATTCTTCCAGGGAGCGACGGCCAGGAACAGGGGACTGGTGGCCGCATTCGAGCTGCTCCTGGGCCGCGAGATAGTCGTATCGCCCTACTGCCATGTCATGGGCGCATACGGCGCCGCGCTCCTTGCCCTTGAGCGCGCGGGCTCCGCGGAGCGTGCTTTTC
>CALMJO010000462.1 GCA_937864375.1 uncultured Spirochaetota bacterium | reverse complement strand
TTGATGGCATATGCAGAGCCGTTTTAAAGAGGGGTTTAAAGAGGTACCCTTAATGCAATGGTCCCATGCGGCGTTCGCCTGGGTCCTGAACTGCTCCATGTCCCCGACGACCCTCGCGATCTCGTCGGCGTACGCGGCGTCGATCCGGCCTTCACGTATAACCTGCGCACCGGCCATCTTCGCGGCCGAGAACACGCGCGCGGTCTCTTCCTTATAGAATGGATTTCCCAGCAGTTCCGACGCGGGCCGGTAGAGCTCGGCGATGATGTTCAGTCCCTCGTCGCCGGAGGCGTTCGCGATGTAATGAAAGTTCGCCGACGCCGCCCCGAAGTGCTCCGCCTCGGGGAATCCGCAGACGCCGATTATCACGGCGTAGCGGGTGCTCTTGCAGCCCTCCCGGTGGGGATGTGTGGTCGCGCCGTCCGCGCGCGTGACCAGGTGGGGCATTATGGAAGGCATGGTGCGCTCGATGTATTTTTTCAACAGCGAGTTGATGCCGAAGTGGTAGAGGGGAAACGCGTACACGGTGAGGTCGGCTTCCTGTTCAATGCGCATGATCTCCGCCGCGTCGTCTTTGTGGATGCAGGTCCCGGGGGTCTTCGTCCAGCAGGTGTAACAGCCCGTGCAGTGGGCGATCTTTTTTGTCCGGAGCGCAATAGTCTCCACCGCGGCACCGGCCTCGGAGCACCCCTCCAGGAAGGCGGCGGCGAGCATCTCCGTTTTGCTCGTACCCGTTTTCCGCGGGCTCGCATGGATGAGCGCCACCTTCTTTATCGAACCCGGCGCCGTCGCGTAGTATTTTCTCGGGTAATTTCCGAATTCCGGCATGATCGTTTCCTCCTGCGAGATGTAATTCCTCGGGCGGCGCATGGCGAGCGTCCCGACACTGCGGGGACGATAGCACGGAAACCCCGTTGCGTCAATAGCATGGAAATGAAGGATACGGGACGCACGTTGATCCTGGAATAATTTGTTTGAATATTCCCTTCCGTATGGTATTCTCCACAGGATGGCAGTCAAATGCGTTAAACATAAAAATCTCTGAAACGGAACGCCCATTACCCGCAAAGAAAATCAGAAATGTCCACAGGCAATGAGATACAGGTAATCGAAGTCGCGTCCCTGCCGTACGACCGGAAATTATGCGCCGCGGCGCTTCAGGGAATCGTCAACAGGGACGATCCGCGGGTCTTCCTCGATTACGGGATCTACGACGACCCCGCGGCGCGACGCACGAACGAAGTCTTCCTGGACGACGGGATCTGGTTCGGCAAATACCGGGAGATGATCGGAAACCAGGACCGGCGCAACCTTGAATACTACCGGGCCGAGCACGGAATGACGGCCTCCGCTCCGGTCGATCTCGAGACGCTCGTGCGCAGGCACGCATCCGCACTCAAGGGATGCGTCGTCTGGGACCCAGGTTTCCCGGACACGGCCAATATCGCCATCATGCTCGCGGCGCAGCGCAGCCTTCTTCCGGTGAGCAGCATCATGACGGACTGGGCGACGGGACTCGGCCTGCCTGTCGTAGAGAACCTGTGCGGACGCTTCGCCGATCGTGTTGAGCTGTATTCATGGTGCTTCAAGCATCTTTTTCCCGGGAGCAGGGAAGGTGTGATCGCCTGCGTGGAACCAGGCTGGCAGCGGCCCGAATTCGCCGACTACCTTGTACAACAGGGCATTTTTACCTACAGCCTGGCAGGTTCCGCGAAAAACCCGGGAAGCGTCCTGCTGTTGCTGCTGGCGTTCGGGCCCGCATGGCTCAGGGAAACCATTTACGCCCTGCGGCTGGATGCGCCGCTTCGCCGCCTCGGACTGAAGCTGATGGGGTGGAAATCGGCGGAGGCGCGCCTGGCGAATACGATACAGCGGTCGGTGAAAGCCTCGCCCTATCCCACGATATACGGCTGGCACACCTGTCGTGACGACGAGCTGTCCTTCATGCTTCAGCTTTCGGCCAACGGCCTGCGGCTGGTTCCCTCGCACATTGCCGGCAATTTCTCGTTCCACGGGAGCGTCAGGCCGCTGGGATCGGAGCCGGCCGCGATGCCCCCGATGCCCGCGCCGGACCCGGACGGAGTCTATTGCACGTTCACCCTGTCCGACGGCGACCAGCTCATGATGATGAACACCGGGGAGCTGGGCAACTGGCACTGCCGGTCCCGTGGAGGCATCGCCTTTAACTGGGAAGTGCAGCCCCTGCTCGCCGAGATCGCCCCCGCCTTGCTGGAGAAATACCGGCGCTCCGCCACGCCCAACGACTGCCTTATCGCGGGTCCATCCGGCGCGGGGTACGTGGTCCCGCCGCTCGTCCCCGACCTTCCCGCCTATCTTCGTGAAACCTCGCGGATCTGCGGCCGGGCCGGGATCAACGTAGTCACGAGCTACGTGGCGGATCCTCCGCGGCGGGTAGTGAAACACCTCGTCAGGCATAAAGGCGGACTGCTGGGCTACCTGTGCGGGTATGCGACCATTCACCGATCTCCCCGGACGCTTTACCGGGACACCGTGCTTATCGCGAACCAGTCGCCGGCGGTATCCGAAATAGCCTTCTCCGCCGACGACCTGCTGGAAAGCGTGCGCCGGTTAATTGAGAAACCCGGTCCGCATCCCCGTTTTATCGGCATTCATCTGTTCGCCTACAGGACAGGGATCGACGACGTGGCGGCTTTCCTGCGACGATTGAACAATCCCCACGTGCATGTCGTGAGGGCGGACGTTTTTCTCATGGCCGCGAGGGAATATTTAAACGGAAACCCGGAATGGAGGGCGCAATCATGAAGGAGAAATTACAGGCAAAAACCAAGGTCTTTTACGGAATCGCCGACCTGGGGATTTCAATGCTCACTGCATCAATCCAGTTCTTCCTGCTGTTTTTCTATACGGACATCGCCGGAATAGATCCGGGACTGGCCGGTACCGCGCTCCTGGTGGGCAAGCTCACATGGGACGCGATCAACGACCCTCTATTCGGTTATTTCTCGGACAGGACCCGCAGCCGGTGGGGCAGGCGCAAACCGTACATGCTGCTGGGGGCGATCCCCTTTGGCCTCACCGTCTGGCTGCTGTTTTCGCTCCCGCCCGGCCTGACCGGACTTACCGCGTTCCTCGCCGTGCTAGGCTCCTTTCTGCTGGCCGATACCGCCCAGACGCTGGTCAGCGTTCCTTATTACGCGCTCTCAGCGGAGCTCACCTACGATTATGACGAGCGGACCTCGTTGATCTCCATCAGGATGATATTCACCGTGCTCGGCTACATCCTGGGAGCGGCGGCCACGACCGCTGTCGCCGGCTTTTTCATGGGAATGGGCTGGTCAAAGAACGCAGCGTACAGCGGGATGGGCGCGGTGTTCGGAGCGGTGGCGATACTCACCATGCTGGTCACCGTGTTCGGGGTAAAGGAAGTCCCGCGCCCGGACCTGCAGCCGGCGAAGATGAAGGCGTGGCCCCAGATAAAGCACGTGATGAAAAACCGGCCCTTCGTTCAATTCATGATCATGAGCACGATTATAAGCATCAGCTTCACCCTGCTCACCAGCCTGCTTCCCTATTTCCTCACGTACCAGCTGCTCATGGCCGAACAGATCCCGCTTATAATGATGGTCATGCTGCTTACCATAGGAATCTTCCTGGTCCCGTGGCGCTACGCATCCCAGAAACTCAACAAGGGCCCCGCCTACGCGCTGGGATTGGCCATCGCGAGTGTCGCGATCGTAGTGGCTTTTTTTCTTCCCGAAGGCCCAAACCCCGTCATTTACGGGGTTGCATTTATATGCGGACTCGGGTTCTCGGCACAGTACGTGTTTCCATGGAGCATGATTCCGGACGTCATCGAGGTCGACCAGGCAAAAACCGGGGAACGGCATGAGGGGATTTACTTTGGAGTGAACTCGTTCCTGGGAAAGCTCTCGGGAGCGATCGGGATCGCGGCCAGCGGATGGGCGCTCAAGCTTTACGGTTATGTGCCCAACGCGGTGCAGACGCCCGAGGCGTTGTTCGGCATCCGGTTCTTTTTCGCGATCGTCCCCGTCATTGCCTTTGCCATTGCGCTGCCGCTGCTCATCTGGTATCCCATAACCAGGCAAAAGCACGCCGAACTTTCAAAAAAAGTCTGACGGTGGATTTGACGGTCCGGGCTCGCTGCTGACAGGATGTGTGATTAAGCGCGCGGTTCTCCATGACGTGAGACCGGACGAATATTCCTGCGCCTCGCGCACATGTTTCCGGATGCCTTTCTTCCAAATCGTATGCATGCAGGAATAGTCGTCCTCCACTTTTCCCCGACTTTCCTTCTCTCGTAAGTATTCTATGCTTGATCTTCTGACGGACATCCCGTATATTTTCAAAAAATGAAAACATTCACCGCAAAAAACAGGACCGAGCATATTATCAGCATCGTGCTGCTGTCGGCACTGGTCTTCGCGGCAGCGGCCATCCTCGTCCGGCAATCATACTATGACACGGGCGCATTTGGATTCATAACACCGGGCGCAGGCGCGGGAGGGAGCGGTGTCGACCTGGAGGGAATCACTCCCGCGGGATTCCAGGCGATGTTGAACGGGGAGAGCTATGACGGCGAAACCCTGTTCGAAAAGATAAACGGCAAGGCGCCCCTGTACCTCGAGGCCGGGTTCCGTTCCCTCAATACACGCCGTTTCGCGAAAATCGGCGACGAGCGCCTCTGGATGGAGGTTTTCGCCTACGACATGGGCGACGCCAGGAATTCCTTTTCGGTGTTCAGCCAGCAGAGGCGCGAAGACGCGCGCGACCTTCCCGCCCTCGGCTATGCCTACATATCCTCCGGCTCGCTGTTTTTCGCGAAGGGAAGATTCTACGTCGAGATCATCGGCTCCGCCGGGTCGGACCTCCTGGAAGCGGGGATAATCGAGGCGGGCACGCGTGTCGCCGCATCGGTCCCCGATGGTCCCCGCGATCGGATCACCGAGCTGGACCTCTTTGATCGAAACCTCACTGTTCCCGGAAGCGAGAAGTTCTACGTGAAGAGCGCCTTCGGGTACGGGAAGTTCACGAACCTGTACACCGCGCGCTACAGGGCTGGGACGCAGACGGTCACGGTGTTTGCGGGAAAGCGCGAGGGACAGGCGGACGCTGAGGCGATCGCGAACGGTTACCGGAAATTCCTCCTGGGAAACGGCGGGAGCGTGAAAAAATCAGACGCGTCCACGCACATGGCGATCGTCGATCTCTATGGCACGAGCGAGGCCATCGCAGCATGCGGAGATTACGTCGTGGGCGTTCACGAGGCCGAGAGCGCCGCGCAGGCGGAGGAGTTGCTGAAAAATCTCTTACTACGGTTTGGCGAACAGGCACGTTAAATGCGTAATGGATGGAAAGAGAGGCTCGGACGAAGGGAGCTCCTGGAGCGCGCGCTCAAGGCGGGGGCAATGCTTGGTTTCGCGGGGCTTGCGTCGTACGCGCTTTACGACAGGGACGGTCCGCAGCCCGGCGCGGCAAAGCGGGAAACCATGTCACTTCCTGATTTTTCAGTGAGTCCCGTGCAAGGAAAAACCATGTGCGTAGCGAAGGGCCCTGACCGGTTAAAAAGCCTCCAGGCGGCAATCACCGCGCTCGGGGGAATCGAGCGCTTCGTCAAGCCGGGAGAAACGGTCGTGATCAAGCCGAACATCGCCTTCGCCTCGTCGCCCGACCTGGGCGCCACGACCCATCCGGATCTGGTCGCTGGAACGGTCGCTCTCTGCCGCGCGGCCGGCGCCGCCCGCGTCGTCGTGGTCGACAATCCCATAAACGATCCCGCGAGCTGCTTCTATCTTTCCGGCATCGAGAGGGCCGCGCGCGACGCTGAGGCGGAGATCGTCGTTCCCGGCCCGGATGCGTTCAGGACGATGAGCCTGGCGGGAGGAAAGCTCATCCGGGACTGGCCGGTGCTCCTGGAACCGCTGCGCACGGCGCACAGGCTCATCGGCATCGCCCCTTTGAAATCGCACCACCGGAGCGGCGCCTCGATGACGATGAAAAACTGGTACGGCCTGCTGGGCGGGCGTCGCAACATCTTCCACCAGGACATTCACGCGATAATCGCGGAGCTCGCGATGATGGTGAAGCCCACGCTCGTGGTGCTCGACGGGATCACCGCGATGACGGCCAACGGCCCCACCGGCGGATCGCGCGCCGATCTGAAAAACATGGATACGCTCATCGCGGGCTGCGACCAGGTCGCCGTGGACGCGTACGGCGCGGGACTGCTCGGCATGACGCTGTCCGATCTGCCCTTCATCCAGATGGCGGAAGCGGCCGGGGCGGGGAGTTCGGACTTCAGGTCGCTTGAGCCGTTATACATCGAGGCGGTGTGAACAGCGTATGAGCATCATTCTGGTGCGCAGGATCAGCCAGGCATTCTTCTTCGTGCTGTTCGTCTGGCTGTGCGTCGTCGCCACCGTGGGCGAGCGCTTCTGGCAGCTGCGTGGCTGGCCGGTGGAGCTGTTCCTGTCCATGGACCCGCTGGCGGCGCTGGCGACGGTGTTGGCCACCGGATCGCTGTACCGCACGCTCGCATGGTCGCTGCCGGTCATCGCCGTTACCGTGATATTCGGAAGGGTGTTCTGCGGCTGGCTGTGCCCGTTCGGCACCCTTCATCAGTTGACCGGTTACCTGTGGAACCGCAAGAAACCCGCCGCCGTAAAAATACGGAACAACCGCTATCGCGCCATGCAGAGGATCAAGTATTATGTGCTGTTCCTCTTTCTGGCGATGGCGTTTCTTCCAAGGTCAAGCGTATCCGTACAGACGGGGCTCCTGGACCCCATTTCACTCATGACGCGCTCGGTCAACCTCTTCCTGCTCCCGGTTGCGGATAACGGGGTTGGCATAACTTCGGCCGCGGGCCGGTTTTACGAGGGGGCGTGGCTCGTCATGATCGTCTTTGGCGCTGCGGTTCTGCTGAACCTTGCGGTACCACGCTTTTACTGCCGCTTCATCTGCCCCCTGGGCGCGCTGCTGGGAATATTGGGAGGGTTCGCGATCTTCCGGATCGGCACGCACGGCGACGCCTGCACCGACTGCAAAAAGTGCGAGGACCACTGCGAGGGAGCCTGCGAGCCCAACGGCGCCATCAGGCTCCCGGAATGCGTCATGTGCCTCAACTGCCGCGACCGGTGCGGACCCGCCACAATCGGCTACCGCGCCGCGCCTTCCACGGCAGGGGAAACCGACAGCCCCGACATTTCACGCAAGGGCTTTCTCGTCTCGCTCGCGGGTGGCATTCTCGTCATGCCCGCGTTCCGGCTTGCGCGGCGGTTCGAATCCAACTTCGATCATACT
>CALMJO010000461.1 GCA_937864375.1 uncultured Spirochaetota bacterium | reverse complement strand
GCATGCACGGGGGCCGGCTCTTTTATGAACTGCTCGTCCTCGTAGTCTTTCACCATGGACCGGTATTCCTGTTTTTTGCATAGTATGAACGTTCAAAATTTATTAGGCAAGATAAAATCATTTTTACGGGAAAAAAGTTACAAAAAGTATTGACACAGGTACAACCCTCTTGTTAATACGTTATCCACCTTCAGAACCATTCCCCTGTAGCTCAGTCGGTAGAGCAAGTGGCTGTTAACCACTGGGTCGCAAGTTCGAGTCTTGCCGGGGGAGCTTTAAAAAGGAGCAGCGGTTTCCAATCGCTGCTCTTTAATTTTTATGATGTAAAGCTGCCGAACCCGGCACCTTGGGAACCGATTCATCAGTCGGTAGAGTCCCGACACGGTCGGGATTAACCACCGGGTCGCAAGTTCGAGTCTTGCCGGGGGCGGACAATGAAAAGGACGTTATTGAAGTAGCCATAACGTCCCTTATGTTACTGCAGAAATATTTCCGCCTCGATATGACGCCTTTATTATTTCATGAAGCACCAATTCGTCGATCAGGATGCGATCAGGCCTGGCCTCCACTGCGGCTATATCATTATCTCCAGGTCCATCAGGGGATAAGACATGCAAGAATGAATATTTCCAGATCGCTGGTCCGAATAACGTACCAGCGATTCCCTGGGCTGGAAAACCTTTCCCGAAAGAAGCCTTATCCTGCACAGGCTGCATTCCCCCGACCTGCAGAGACTGGGTACCGTAAGACCGTTTTTTTCAAACGTCGTAATCAGGGAATCTCCAGCCTTCGCTTTTATCACGTTCCCGTTTTTGATCCTGATTGAGAATTCGGCGGTGGGCTTGACGTCCCGGGGCCAGTCATGGTGCCGTGAAATGTCGGGCATCGCACCGAACACCTCCCTCCTTGTTTTCCTTCGCGGGACGCCCAGCCTGTCCAGCTCCGGGATGCAGAAATCGTACATCGCTCCCGGCCCGCAGAGAAAGAAGGTTTTCCCCTTGGTATCGCCAATTGATTCTTTAACAAGTTCCGCCGACAGGTATCCCGTTTTCCCCGTGAATCCCGTCCCCGGTTTTTCTATTACGGGAATATATTTAAAATGCGGGTTTCCACGCGCAAGACCGGTTAATTCGTCATTAAAGATCATATCGGCCGCAGAATGGTTGCCGTAGAGCAGGTACATGGTTTTACCGGTCGGTTTCGCCGTTTCCTGCCGTATCATGCTCATGAAAGGGGTTATCCCGCTCCCTCCTGCGAGAAAAACGACGGATGAATCATGAACGATGTAATTTTGATAAAAATTTCCCGAGGGTGACGATGTTTCTACGGTGTCGCCTGCTTTGACCTGCTCCAGCATGAAATTAGAAACCAGTCCCCCTTCTACCCTTCGTATGGTAATATCATAATGGCCCGAAGCCGCGGGGGCCGAGGACAGTGAATAGGCGCGCGCGGTCCTGATGTTGTTTGCCTCCACGTAGACGGTGATGTACTGTCCCGGCAGAAACGGCGGCAGGTCCCTGTCCGGCGCGGCAAGCCTGAAGGTTTTTGTGCTTTTAGTTTCCTGAATGATATCCATAACCTTCAAGCGAAGCTTCCTGGGGTGAAGCTTCTCCATGACTTCGTTCATGGTGCCTTTAAACGGCCTGTAGTCGGCGGCCCTGTCACGGAACTCGTTCATCTGCTTCAATAATTGGGGGTAATTCTGCATTTTATTCAAATCGATGGCCATGATATCCTCCTGTATTCACTGATGCGCATGCAATCATGCGGTAATACTTTTTAGCGCCAGCCGGGCTGCCTTCTCACCGCTCTGGTACGTGGGCTGGAATCCTCCCATGCCTGCCCATGCCCCGGTTATGAAAAGCCCGTCGATGGGAGCCTTCTGCTGGGTGAAGAACGACGATTCCCACGGGTGCTGATCGAAGCCGTACACCGAACCGTTGGGATGCCCCAGGTAACGCAAGTGGGTGAGAGGCGTGGCGATTTCGAATTCCTCGATTCTGTCCCTCATGCCGGGATACACCTTGTCCAGGATCCCCATCATTTCCTGTCCGCACTTGAACTTGATATCATGATAGTCTTCCGGCCTGATCTTCATCCACGGCTCACCATATTTCAACGTTACGAAGGTCGCGATGGTGGTGCCTTCGGGGGAAAATGACGGGTCCATTAAATTATAACAGGTAAGAAGCCCTGAATCCCTGGTGACGTCGATGGTTTTCGCGCATTTATAGGCGTCTTCATAGTCCTCCGTGTTGCAGATGAAATTGGTGGGCTGCGTTATCCCGACCTCGGACGGAAGACAATCCAGTCCCATGTACAGCGAGAGCGCGGACACCCCGATCGCGCTGCTCTTCAATTGATTGAAGAATTCATCCGGCAGGCTTTCCCTGTCGATGAGATCGATGTAGGTCGTAATCTTGGATGCATTGGAGATGACGCAGTTGGAGGATATTTCGTCACCGGATTCCGTCACGACGCCTGTGGCCCTGCCGTTTTTGACCATGATTTTTTTCACGCCGCAATTGTAGCGAATTTCCCGGCCCTGGCCCGTGATTATATCCGCTAGGGCGTTTGAGATCGACTGGGAGCCGCCCTTGACATGATAGGATTTGTACTCTAGATAGGAGTACAGGGTTATGGCGAAATCCATGAACATCAACCGGCTGGGGGGAAGACCCAGGTAAGACCAGTAAATGGTTATGGCGGATTTCAGCAGCGGCGACTTAAAGAACGAGTCCATCACGTCCTGCGTCCCCTGCATGGAATACTGGTAGATGAGGGGATATTTTTCCGGCGTCGCATCCGGGTCCTTGAAGAAAAAAGCCTTCACGACTTCCTGAAAATAGGCATAGAGCATGTCGAAGAAACGTTTAATCGCCTCTTTCTCCTCGGGGAAGTGCCTGGACAATTCGTCGACCACCTGGTTTTTATCCGTCCGCAGGGTGATGTCCAGCCTGCCCGGAATCTGGACGCGATAGAGGTCGTTCATCTCAATGAACTCCACCTTGTCCAGTACGCCCAGATTATTCATCGTCATGCGCAGGGGACCCGGATTGCCCTGCGTGCCCATCCCGCTGAGCTGGTGCAGCGCCACCTCGAATTCAAATCGTCCGCGGCGGAAGCTTGTCGCGCAGCCTCCGGGAATGTTATGCCTTTCCAGGACAAGAACTTTCACCCCTGCCCTGGCCAGCGTCGCGGCTGCCGCGAGTCCGCCGTTTCCGGCACCAATCACAATCGCATCATAATCAGCCATCTATTCCTCCGGTAAAATTATTTTCCCTTTGCAACGGGACTGCCGTCACCGTGCTTTCGAATTGAATCCTCTATGAAAACAATGCCCGTATCCGAAATCATCTTTATGATATACGCATCATGATCGTTTTTTATGTAACCTGCAAAAACCATCGTCGCGAATCCATGCGTGAAGATCCAGGAGCGCCTAAGAAGCACCTGCCTTTCGTGACGGGTAAGCTTCCTGAGCTCGGGAACCTTCACCATCTCGTCATCGAGTTTTTTCAACAGCTCGTCTATTATTCCGCTCGAGTCGTTGTCCTCGAGGAATATGGCCCTGAAGTATTCCCGGTGGTCCCTTGCGAACATCACGTATCCCGCACCGATGTTCAGAAAGGCGTTCTTGGTGTGCGGCCGGATGACGTAATCGTACAGAAGCGAAATGGTTTTCTGCAATGCCGCCTTTTTAAGCTCCTCCATCGACTCGAAATGCTCGTACACGGGCCTGGTGGACGAATTCAGCTCCCTGGCGACCTCACGTGCGCTCAGCTGCTTGAAACCCTTTTTGGCGACGATCTTCAGTGAAGAGTTGATGATTTCCGATTTGTAAAAAACCGATTTTGGAGGCATACGTTCTCCGTGTTCGTTTTTTAAATGCCGTTTTGAGAAATCGGCACAAGAAAGTTCTTCCCCCGGAAAGTCGGCGACTCGCCATCCATCATTATGGAAATCGCGCATCAGGAAATGGGGCGAGGCCGGCACGACAAGTGACCCATGAGAACCATTTAACATTACATGCGTAATGCAACACCTGTTGCCTATAATGTCAAGCTTTTTCCATAATTTTTACTGCGTTGCTTCATGCCTTACCTTTATTACACCAGTTTATTGAATTCATCGTCCCCGGGAAGGGGTCCGACCTTCCTCCACAATCTGGTTGCAATCAACCGGACGACCTGTTAGGTTATGCGGTAGTAATGAGAACGCACGCCACCGGGGATACAGGCATCCCGCCTCCTTCCATGAGTGCAAAAGTCTTGCGGATCATGAAATCCCCGGTCGATTTTTTCAGCAAGGAGACTCGTATGATGCGGCTCACAAAAGACCAGGTAGACGAACTGAGGATGGGCGCGCTCACCGCCATGGACGGCCTCTGGTTCATGGGCGTCGAGGAGCGCCTCGGGTTCGACACGGCACTAGAAATCGACATACAGGTATGGAAAAACTACGGGATCGTACTCACAAAACGCATCGCGAGAATGACGGGCATCGACCTGAAAAAAGGCTCACGCCCCGACATGCACCAGGTGAAATTCCTGCTGGACGCGCTGTGCGTTCTGGACGGCACCAGGGCGTCGATCGTGCTTGAGCCCGACGGTACGCTCTTATACCGCGTTGATGCATGTCCGTGGTGGGACAATTTCCAGAAGGCAGGGAGACGGAACCATCCCTGCGAGATGATCGATGAAATCGTGTTCAGGGACTGGTTGGGCGCGATCGACGGCTCGCTTTCCATGGAGATCCTGCACTCCCGTCCCCGCGGATGCGAGTACTGTTCGTTCAGGATAACCGGGGGGCTGGCGGAACCGGCACCGCCGTGATTCCGCCTTCTCCCCTGCCGGCATACGAGTCCTGCAGCGGCTCGTCCCTCGTCCCCCACTCGCCTTCAGATCTTCCGCCAGTCCTTTCCCTTGAGATCCAGCCCGAGCGGCCCGCCGGGATTCATTATGCCCGCGGGATCGAAATGCCTTTTAAGAGCCCGGAGGACATCCATCTGCCCTTTCCCCAGGTGCTCCTCTATCCACGGGGCGAGCATTCTTCCCACGCCATGGTGATGGCTCACGCTCCCACCGCTCGCGCATATCGCGCTGATGATATCATCCTGCATGGCGACGTAGTCCTTCACGCGCTCCATCTTCGCGATGAAGATGAAATAGAGGTTTGTGCCCTGCGGGTAGAAGTGTGAGGCGTGCGTCATGCAGATGACCTTGGGGCGTTTCTTTACCGCGGCGCGCACCTCCCGGTGGACTTTGTGCAGCGTGTCCCATGTGACGCTGGTTTCGAGCGTGTCGATGAGGATTCCAAAATCCTGGAGGTCTTCGCGCAGGTAGGGGTCCCTGTAGCGCCCGGGCTCCCATAGCTTCGTGGGAAGTCCGGTGAGATACATCCCGCCGTGCCGGGCGCACACCCTCTTCACGTTGCGCTTCACGTTCTTCGTGAGACTCGCGTCCCCCTCCGAAGTGCCCAGCATGAGGCATCTCTCCATGGGCTTGAAGCCGCGAAGGCGCATGAGCGTGTCCAGGAAGGTGCCGTCTATCCCGTAGAGCTTGAGCCCGATGTTCGTCTCCTCCTGGTCGGATATCCGCATCACGGCGGGCATGCCGAACTCGCCCTGTGAAACCTCGCGCGTGGCGGATACCGCCGCCTCCCACGTGGGGAAGATGAAGCCGAAGCGCTTCCTGTTGCGGGGCATAAACCGAAAGACCTTGAGCGTGAGCTCCACCAGCACGCCGAACGTGCCTTCGCTTCCCTTGAGTATGTCGTTCACCTTGGGGCCCGTCGCCGCAGCCGGGTATTCACGCGTGCGGATGTCGCCGGCCGGCGTGACGTACTCCTGGCTCAGCACCAGGTTGTACGCATCGCCGTAATAGGTCGATGACTGTCCGGATCCCAGCGTCGCGACCCAGCCTCCCGCCGACGAGTACTCGAATGACTGTGGGAAGTGCCCGCAGGTATAGGGGCGCGCCGCGCGAAGCTTTGACGGTGCATCGTTGAGCGCGCCCTCGAGCGCGGGCCCCATGATCCCCGCCTGCACCGTCACCGTCTGGTTCTCCTCGTTGAGCTTCACGATGCCGTTCATGTGCGTGGAGAGGACCAGGCTTATGCCGCCCTTCGCGGGCCTGAATCCGAAGTTGACCGACGAGCCTCCGCCGTAGGTGTACACCGGGATACGGTGCCGGGCGCAGTATTTCACGATCGCGCGCACCTCCTCCTTTCCGCGCGGATGCACCACGAGGTCGGCCGCCCTGCCCGGCTTTCCCTCGCGCAGCAGCATTGCCTCTTCAACGGTTTTTCCGGTAGCGTACCTGAGGCGGTCATAATCCTTCGTGGACACGTTTTCCTCTCCCACGATGCGCGCCATCGCCTGCACGTGCGACGCGCCCAGCCGCGGGGTACGCGCAAGCCTCACCGCCTCGTCACCCTCCCGCCGGCGCTGCCTGAAATCGTCATCGGAGAGACCGAATACCTCCTTCATCTCCCGGTACAGCTTTTCGTTCGGATGCTTGAAACCCGCGGGATCGCCCCACTTGAAGATTGACCTGTACGAACCCGCCAAAGGCGCCGTTTCGCGCCAGTCCGGCATAAAGCCTTTCCATTTACCCGACATGTGTTCCTCCGCGGCCCGAGGTGCCCGCGGACCGGATTAGTATGATGAGCCCATTTCCAGGCCCGCACGGGCAGGAAATTTCATGCTTTTTCACGGAAAAGGGAATCACGCGGCGCCCTCGCGGACCTGTTAAATTAATTTCCCTGGACCTTCATCTGGTTCAGGACGCCCTTGAGATTTTCGAGCTCCTCGCCGTAGCCCTTCCAATTCCCGGCGCGCATGAATTCCTCCGCCTTCGAGAAATGGGCCCAGGCCCTGTCGGCCAGCGCCTTGAGCCCCAGGCCCGCGACTGCGGCCCTGTCGGAATCGGCGCCAAAGCCTCCGCCCATGAACAGCTTCTCCAGGGCCGAGGGCAGGTCGTTTTCCATCACGATCTTGTCCGCGAAGGAGACGATCACCTTCTTGAGCTCCGGCATCTCGCTTTTCTCCGCCTTGAGGTAGAGCGGCTCGATGAAGAGAATCGATTCCCTGATGGGAATCGCGAGCATGTTTCCCCGTATGACGTTCGAGCCCTTCTGGCTCCACAGGGTGAGCTGCTTCGAGATCTCCGGGTCCTGGTTTATCCGCGCCTCGACCTGCATGGGGCCGTAGCTGAGCCTGTCCTTGGGGAGCTGGTACAGCTGCAGCTTCCCGTAGTCGGGCATGTCGCACTTGGCCGTGAGGAAGGAGATCATATTGTTCTTCTTGTACGGCGTGAAGGGAAGTATAAGAATGAATTCGCTGCGCTTTTCGTTGGGCAGCGTCGTCACGAGGTAGTAGCTGTGCACGGTCTCCTCGTGGTCGCCGTAAATCTGCGTGGGAATCGCCCAGAGGTCCTCGTTGTTGTAGAAGACGTTGGGATTGGTCATGTGGTATTTCAGGAGCATCTGGCTCTGGATGTTGAAAATCGTCTCCGGATAGCGTATGTGGGCCTTGAGCCCTTCCGGGACGTCCTTGAGGTCCTTGAACACGCCCGGGAAAATCTTTGCGTACGCTTGTATGATCGGGTCGCCGCCGTCGGCTATATAGCACGTGATCGTTCCGTTGTATGCGTCTATGATTATCTTCACCGAGTTGCGTATGTAGTTCAGGTAATTTCTTTCCACCCTGATGGGCGTCGAATACGGGAACTGGTCCGACTGCGTATAGGCGTCGATGATCCAGTAAAGTTTCCCCTCCGCTATCACGAGGTAGGGATCGTGGTCCATGGTCAGGAAGGGCGCGAAGGTCCGGGCCATCTCGGAGATGTTTCTCCTGTAGAGTACCCTGCTATCGCTGCCGATGTTTCCGGAAATGAGCAGGTTGATGTCCGCGAAGGCGACGGCGGCCATCACGCGTTTGAAGATGGAATCCAGCTTCATCCCTCCCGTTCCGGCGTACGTCGTGTACTTGTTCTCGTCTCCCGACGGATAATCGAACTCGCCCGGCTGGATGGAGGTGTTCACTATCGCGTACGAGTTCTTATGCTCGCCGTAGTACACCTCGGGACGCTCCACCTTGATCGTCGTTGCCGTCCGGGGCGGGATGTCCTTGATCATGAACAGGGGAAGCCCCTCGGTGGTAATCCTGTCCACCCTGCTCATGACGACGCCGTAGCCGTGGGTGTAGATGAGGTGCTTGTTCTGCCAGGTCTGGCTGTTTCCCCCCAGCCCCTCAATGGAAAGCTCGCGGGCCGACAGGTTGACCGCGATTTTCTTCCCGTCGACGATGTAGCGGTCCACGTCCACGTCATTGAAAAAGTAATACTGCTTGAGCTCCTGGAGCTGCTTGTAGGTCTGCTTGAGCGGCCTCCAGTCCCACAGCCTCACGCTTTCGAGCGTGTCCTTGTTTTCGGCAAGGTCCCTGTAGCCAAGGTCCCTCTTGTTCTCGAAGGGAATCTCCTGGACCCTGTTGATGCCGTACGCGAGCCGCGTGAAGTCGATGTTGTGCTGGATGTAGGGAGTCTCCTTTCCAAGCTCGTTGGGCACCACGACGAAGCGCTGCTGGAGCGCCGGGTAGATGACGCCCAAGACGAAGTACACGGGAATGATCGTGAGCATCACGATCACCGGGAGCTTGAAGCTCTTTTTGTACGAATTATACAGGAGCAACGCGCCCGCGAGGAACGAGAGCGCCTGGGCGACCCGGAACGCCAGGAGCTTCGCGTTGACCGCCGCATAGCCCGCACCGTAGAATTTTCCCACCTGCGAGAAGAGGAGCTCGTACGCGGAGAGCTGGTAGCCCAGCCCGTACAGAATTACGAGCATGGCCAGGAGGATGGACAGGTGTGCCCTGCAGAACGGGGAAACCTCGATCTCGACCTGCCTTAAGGATATCCCTCCATTGATGAGATGAATGATAAACGAAAATATGAAGATGATGACCAGGGTTCCCATGAGCCAGCCGTAGAGAAACTGGTAGAAGGGAAGAGAAAACACGTAGAACCCCATGTCTCGCCCGAATATGGGGTCGACGGGAAAACCCTCGAAGGGCACCGCGTTGGCGCACATCAGGTATTCCTTCCAGTACACGGATGCCGCCTGTCCCATGAGGAATCCTACAAAGAGCACCGCGCCGATGAGCGCGAGAAAGAGCAGGCGCCTCGTGGACCCGATCCTGGGGACCTGAATCCTGTCCAGGAAGTTGTCGACGAACAGCCTCCCCTTCCCCCCCAGGATCCGGATGAGCAGGAAATTCAGCATGAAGATGCCCACGAACAGTATCCCGAACAAGGCCTGGACGTTGAACCTGGTCATGAACAGCACCCAGAAGACCTCGAGGCCCTCGTTGAACCGGAACCATTCGTAGTCCAGGTAAAACTCGGCGGCATACTTCGCGATGAAGTAAAGTATGATGATTGCTGCAAAGATAAAGATTGGTTTCCTGTTCATCGCCCGGCACCCCGCGTTCAAAATTTTTCATCCGATCATCGCCCCACGCGTATCGGACCTTAAAGTCTCGCCGATGCACACCCCTGCCACCGGTCGCTCACCTGTACCTCATCAATAGGCTGCCTGCCGGACAAGTCAATGCAATTATTATCTGCGGGCATATTCAATGAATCAGGGCGGAAAAAGGATAATGGTCCGATTGAATTCCGTCCCTCCCGAGTGTATATTGAAA
>CALMJO010000460.1 GCA_937864375.1 uncultured Spirochaetota bacterium | reverse complement strand
TCAGGTTCCTTCGGATTTTGCCAAAACCTTCATCTCCTTTTCTAACACGAAAATACCTCACGACAACAGCGTGGGAGATGAGGAGATAAAGGCAACGGCGATTGAAGAGATGGAAAGGTATTGGGAAAAGGCAGCGGGAGGAATCGGGGGAAGGCCCGAGGGTTGTGGGAGGGGAGGGCGCGCGCGACGAAGAGCTCCTCGACGCGTATTCGCGCACAGTCATCGCCACGGTTGAATCGGTCGCCCCGGCTGTAGTGAGCATTACCATGGGCAGGAGAAACGGGACGCAGGACGCGGTGCCGTCGGGAAGCGGGTCAGGCGTCCTGTTCGCGCCCGACGGCTACATAATCACCAACAGCCACGTCGTGCACGGCGCCGAACGTATCGAGGTGCGCCTTCTCGACGGGAACCACTACCAGGCGGAGCTCACGGGCGAGGACCCCGCCACCGACCTCGCGGTGCTGCACGTGCCCGCGTCGAACCTGCCCTTCGCCCAGATCGGGGATTCGCGCGACCTGAGGCCCGGACAGCTCGTGGTGGCGATCGGGAACCCGCTCGGCTTCGACTCGACCGTGTCGGCGGGGGTGGTGAGCGCGCTCGGGCGAAGCCTCAGGAGCCAGGACGGGCGGCTCATCGAAAACATCATACAGCATTCGGCGCCCCTGAACCCGGGTAACTCGGGAGGCCCGCTCGTCGATTCGCGCGCGAGGGTCGTGGGCATCAACACGGCGATCATCATGAGCGCGCAGGGCATAGGCTTCGCGGTTCCCTCGCGCACGGCGAGCTTCGTGGTGTCGCAGCTCATGGCGCACGGCAGGGTGCTGCGCGGCTACCTGGGCATCATGGGGAGCACGCGCGCGATCGACCGCAGGCTGGTGCTCCATCACAGGCTGGGGGCCGGGAACGCGGTGATCGTGATGTCCGTGGACCCCGGCGGCCCGGCGGCGCAGTCCGACATCAGGGCGCAGGACGTCATCCTGGGGATGGGCGGGAACGACATCGAGAGCATCGACGACATGCATCGCTTCCTGACGGAATGGCCCGTGAACATACCGGTGGAAATAGTCATCCTGCGCGGCACGGAGCTGGTGAAAAAGGTCGTCACGCCGTCCGAGCTCAAGTGACGGCCGGCGCGCTCATTCCGCCGCGCGCATGAAAAGCACGCCCTTGGACTTGAGCTCCATCCGGAAATAATTTTCCACAAACAGCGCGAGAAAGAAGAGGAGGTCGGTGAGCTCGTCTTCCGGCGGCGCGTCATGCGCCATTTCATCGAACCGGGTCGAGGGCGCGCGTGCGAGGTAGTCGCGGAGGATGGCCGACATGAGCTTCCTCCCACGTGCGTGCTGCTGCGCGCAGGACGCGCATACCACGCGGAAATGCCGGAAGTCGAGCGCGAACCGGTCGTAATCGCGCCTGCCGCACTCCCCGCACGCCGCGAGATCCGGAAGAATGCCGTGCATGCGCATGAGGTGCAGCGTAAAAAAGACCGACAGGCTCACGGTGTGCGGCGAAGAGGAGAGCCTGTCGAGCGCGGCCGCGAGCAGCTCGTACAGGGGAACCGCCGGGTCGCCCGTCCCGGTCGTCCTGTCGATCAGCTCGAGCATGTAGTAGAGGTGGTAGATCCTGGCGAGGCTGTCGTGGACGCGCTCGCGGCGGGACGCGACCTTCAGCTCGTTCACCACCTGGTAGTCGCGGTTTTCGTGGAAATAATACACGAGGTCAAGAACGGTGCCGGGCTCCGCCGCGCTCTGGGGGCGCGTTTTGCTTTTCTTGAGCCCCTTGAATACGAATGTCCGCTTGCCGTGCTCGCGCGTGAAGATGCGCGCGGTCACGTCGGCCTCGCCCGATCGGCGCGAGTACAGGACGATGCCGGTCGCCTTCCGTATTTCCATGGCGCTCAGGACCGGGCGAGCGTCACGATGATGCGGTTGATGCGCGTCCCCTTGATCGACTTCACCCTGAACATGGTGCCCTCGTGGCGGACCGTCTCGTTCTTCTTGGGTATCTTGCCGAACAGGTCGTAGACCAGGCCGCCAATAGTGTCGAACTCGCCGGTGGGAAGCGACGCCCCCGTCTCCTCGTTGAAGTCCGAAATCGTCATGTGGGGGTTCACCTCGAAGCTGGTCCGCCCGGTCTTCTTGATCTCCGGGAGCTCGTCCTCGTCGAACTCGTCCTTGATCTCGCCCACGATCTCCTCGAGGATATCTTCAAGGGTGACGATCCCGGCGAAGCCGCCGTACTCGTCGAGCACGCAGGCGAGGTGAAGCGTCCGCCGCTTGAACTCGAGCAGCAGGTCGTCGAGCGGCATGGTTTCGGGAACGAAGTAGGGCTTGTGTAAAATCTTGCGGAGGTCGAATTTCCTGGGGCGCGCGCCAATGTACTGCAACAGGTCCTTCACGTAGAGGATGCCCGCGATGTCGTCGATCCGGTCCATGTAGACGGGGATGCGGGAGTGCCCCGCGTCGTCGATGAGCTTCACGAGCCTGGCGAGCGTTATGTCCACGCTCACCGCCTCCACGTCCACGCGCGGTATCATGATCTCGCGCGCCACCTTCGCGGAGAGGCTCATCACCCCCCGGATCATCTCCTGCTTGGAGTCTTCAAGCTGGGACAGCGCCGCGGTGTCGATTGCGCCGCGGGCCGCGGGGTCCGGACTATCCTTCCTCAGGCGCCGGGCCAGGGTCTTGATCAGGCTTTTTTTCCGTGTTGCGGCGGGCGGTATTTCAGGGTCTTCTGTCGTCATGGGGTCATTCCGGTTAGAGCGTGGATTCCTGGCACGTTATTCGTGTTCTGCGTTTCGATGAGACACCCGCCCCCTGTCCCGGGCGCCGGGTTCCGCGGCGCGGTCAGGGGCGTGCGGACCAGACATTGAATTTCTTGATCGACTGGAGAAGCAGCCCCGCGCCCTCGATGGACTCGTCCTTGGTGAGGTTGCAGTCGTTATAAAGGGAGTCCGCCATGAATTTCTTTATTGCCAGGTACACGTCCTCGGTAAGGTGGAAGAGAAACGAAAAGTTTTCCCCGGAGTTGTCGAGTATCGTGAACGATGAGTAGAGCGACATGGGCTCCTTCGCCACCATCACCTTTTCCTGCTTTTTGCAGGTAACTATGTCCAGCTCCGAAAACCGGTAGGGAATCGCCTTTCCCTGCTCGCGGTGAACGGGTTCGGTGAACCTCTGCGCGTAGGAGGCCGGCTCAACCAGCATGTGTATGCGGTTGCCGTCGGTCTTGAAAATGAGGCCCTCGGGGCTCTTGAAGATGTCCTTCACGTTGGCATAGGCGGTCACCTCGTAGATGGCGTAGGGCGAATTGGGATCGAAAAAAGAGGAGACGATGAACGCGCCGCTGGAGGGAACCGCGTTATTCAGGTATGCCTTGAGTAAAGACGTTGCTTTTGCCATAAGGGAACACCCTCAATCAGTGAAAATCGTGATTCTGGTCCGTTGCGCCTCAAAGAGTATACAGGCATAACTAATGTAAATCAATAAAATTTTTCCTGCGATCGGCCGGCGTGCCCGTTAAATAATACCTTGCATTAATCGGGTATTTGTTGTATGATAATACCCGACGCCATGAGCCCTGGAGGTTTGGATGAGCCCGTCAAGAAAAGAAGTGATAGCGCTGTTCGCAAAGCACGTCTCGCCCGGGAAGGTGGACACCTATACGCAGTACGGCATGATGCTGGTCCCGGGCCGGAGGCAGGGATGCTTTATTTACGACAAGGACGGGACGGGGTACATGAACTGTCACAGCAACGGCGGCGTCTTCAACCTGGGACACCGGAATCCCCGCGTGATACGTGCGGTCACGAAGGCGCTTGAGGGATACGATATCGGGAATCATCACCTGGTAAGCGAACCCCGGGCTCTCCTCGCCGGGATGCTCGCGCGCACGCTGCCTCACGGGCTCAACCAGGTGGTGTACGGGGTCGGCGGGGGGGAGGCGATCGACCTCGCGATCAAGCTCGCGCGCGGGGTGACCGGCAGGCCGGGGATCGTTTCCGCGTCCGGGGGCTACCACGGCCATACCGGGCTCGCGCTCGCGACCGGGGACGCCAGGTTCAAGGACAAGTTCGGTCCCATGCCGCCGGGCTTTTCCCAGGTGCCGTTCAACGACATAGCCGCACTGGAAGCGGCCGTTACCCGGGATACCGCGGCTGTCATAATGGAAAGCATCCCCGCGACGCTCGGCATCATCGTACCGGGAAGGGATTACTTCAGGAAGGCGAAGGCGCTCTGCGCGCGCCGCGGCGCGCTGCTCATCCTGGACGAGGTCCAGACGGGGTTCGGGCGCACGGGGAGCTTCTGGTGTTTCGAGCAGTTCGCCGTCCAGCCGGACATCGTGGTGATGGGCAAGGGGATGAGCGGCGGCATCTACCCCATTTCGGCGACGGCGTACCATGAGCGGTACAGGGACTTCTTCCGCGCGGACCCGTTCGTCCATGTGTCAACCTTCGGCGGGAGCGAGGCCGGGTGCGCCGCCGCGATGGAGGTCATCCGCATGTCGTCGGGAAAGAAATTTCTTGCCGGGGTGGCCGCGGCGGGATCGCGCATACGGCGGGAGCTGGAAGGGCTCGCCGCGGAATTCCCCGCCGCGAACTTCCGGGTGCGGGGCCTGGGCCTCATGATGGGACTCGCCTTTGCCGACGAGGTTCATTCGCTGTTCATGCTGAAGCTCCTGTTCGACCGCGGCATCTACATGGTGTACTCCG
>CALMJO010000459.1 GCA_937864375.1 uncultured Spirochaetota bacterium | reverse complement strand
AAGAGACAGGTAGTGTATGGAGCTCTCCAGGTGGTCCTCGTGCTGCCGCTCTCCGGTGTAGGTGAGCACCATGTTCATCGCGAACGCGATCGAGGCCATGAACACCTGCGACATGGAATAGACCGGGGCATAATCCGGATTGAGCAGATGCTGGACGGCGATGATCGACACGCAGCATGCGATGAAAATCGCGATCCACCAGGTGCCGTGGCGCGTGCCGCGCGTCTGGAGCGCGAGGACCGGGAAGGTGATGAATATGATGAGGTTCACGTCGATGCTTGCGGGCATGAAGGAGCAGGCGACGAATCCAGTGAGCGCGGCGAAAAGGACCGCCCTTCCCATGAACACGATGTCGCGCGTAACGTGCAGGTGCAGGTACATCGCGGACAGGCACAGCAGGGGAAACAGGAAGTTCATGGGGCCCGTGCCGCCGCCGGTGACCAGGTTGTTGAGGTACAGCACGACGACCACGCCGGCGGCGAAGATGATGGACGCCTGGAGGCGCACATACAGGGCCCGCTCGAACCTGGACCTGAGGTATTCGTACCATGCCGCGCCGGTGATCACGAAGCCGCGGGGGAGCTTAAGAGACAGCCTCTGACGGATCATGCAATGCCATTCTTCCCTTGTGAAGTTCGGAAACGATTGCCCGGGGACGGCAGGCGCCCCCATGGCGCTCCCGCCGCCTGAATTCTGATGCATGAGGTTGTTGAGGGATAGTCTATGGGGCGCCCGTATTTGTAAAGCACTTTACTGATTCATATTTCGCACAACGCGAAGGGACTGCTGCCGGGAGCTCCCCGGCAGCAGGAAGCCGGCAGCGCCTCAAATGCGGATTCCGGCCTCGATCCCCGCCAGGATGTCGGCGTACAGCACCTTGTTCCCCGACCACTTGTACACCAGGTAGTTGAACAGGATGTTGGCGGGCGCCTGGAGCGCCGGGATGGCGTCCTGGGTGATGGCCATTCCCCACAGGTAGGTCTGGTTAAGCGCGGCTATGGCGAGGTTGAACGTCATCGCCGAATGAATGGGGATATAACCCGAATAGCCCAGGTGGCCGCTCAGGTAGAGGTTGTCGGTAAAATTGTAGATGTAGCGGTTGATGATATTGTCGCGGTAGAGGGAGTTTGCCTTGGCGGTCTTGCCGTCGCTCCGGTACGCGAATTCCATGGCCACGGTCTCGCCGTTGGGCTTCCTGAACCTGGCGATGCCGTAGGACGCCTCGCACTCCATGGTGAGCCCACCCATCTTGCCTGCGGTCGAGAGGAAGAGCGAATGCGTCTGGGCGGTGACCGCCTCGACCGCGGCGTCCTGCGCGATCCAGAAGGGTGCGTAGAGCTTGTTGTACCCGTAGCCCACCGCGAAATAATACCACGGCCGCGTTATCAGGAACCCGGCCGAGTAGGTGCGCTGGAACATGTTCACGTAGTAGTCCTGGTCGGGACTGAGGGGTTGTGTGGAGGTTTTATCGATATAATCAACTGACGAGGAATCCACCGTGAGCTTCGTCTGGAAGAGCCGGAACTCTCCCTGGGCGAAGATGCCCCTGCGCGTGTCGCCCTCGACGAAGGGCGTGACGGTCCCGGTCATGTTGAAGATGCGCTCCCTGGTCTTGCTCTCCTTGGCGCTTTCGACGCTGTCTTCCTTGTTCAGCGGGTCGTCCTTGAGGCTGTCGCTCGAAAAGCTGCTCTTGAGCCGCGCGCCCAGCCCTACGAAGCGGAAGTCCCATCCCAGCTTGGCGTCAAAGTAGTAAAAGGGCTGGGACTTGATCTCGATGTCGTCGCTTTTGGGCATGAAGGTGCCCGGGTCAATGTAGAAATAATCGACCCCCGCCCGCACGTTCACATAGGGAAGCAGGGGGTTGCGCACCCCGCGTTCGAGCTCGAGCGCTGACGCGTACGATGCGGCGCCAAGGCAGACAAGAACAAGCGCGAAGACGATAAGTGATTTCCTGGATCTGTTCACGGATTCCCTCCTGGCATGGCATGTGTTTTTCATGGCGCGTTAGGCGAAATATATTATGGAAAGACATCCCTCCCGGGTCCCGCCGGGACCCCGGGAAGCGCCGTGCGCGCGCCGGCGTTCGTATCTTATCCGCTGCCGAGGAGCCGAGTCAAGAACTATACTGGGGGGGGGGTGAGG
>CALMJO010000458.1 GCA_937864375.1 uncultured Spirochaetota bacterium | reverse complement strand
ATATAGATAGTAAAATATGTATAGTGAGGTATAATTCTAATGAGACATAAAATGGCTTGACAATGATTACGTATTTATATAAATAGATAACTACATAAATGCACACTGAGAGGTAGGGATATGGCGCTTTCCATAAGCGTGAAAGATGAAAAGGCGGAACGAATCGTCACCGAGGCCAAGATCAAGGCGGTGAAAAGCAAGATCTCCCTCTCGGAGGCGGTGCTCAAGCTCCTGGATCAGTGGAACAGGGGCAACGTTGAAATCAAGACGAACGGAGGCGGAAAATGAAAGTGCTTTCGGTGGTAAACCAGAAAGGAGGCTCCGGCAAGACGAGCTTTTCGGTCCTCCTCACCCTCGCCGTTGCCTCGGCCGGAAAGCGCGTACTCGCCGTCGACTGCGACCCGCAGTACGGTCTCTCGGCAATCCTGGCGCCCGCGGAAAAGGTGGAGCGCCTGGGCCTGTTTGAGCTCTTGAGCGGCCTTGCAAAGCTGGAGGAGGTGGCGGTGCCGGTAAACCGCGACGGCATCACCTTCGATCTCATCCCCTCGGAATATCGCCTGGAGTCCATCGCGACCACCCTCGATCCCTTCGCGCTCAAGCGGAAATTCAAGAATTTGAAGAAGTACGACTACGTCATCTTCGACACGCCGCCCACCGTCCAGGGAATCTCCCGCGCGGCCTCAATGATCGCGGACGGTATCTACATTCCCTCGGACATACCCATCCCCTCCCTCGGGCCCACGCTCTATACCCTGGGTTCGCTCAGGGACGTGGAGAAGGAAGGAAAGGTCGTACTCGTCGGCTACAAGGAACCCAAGGAAGAACTCAAGGGCTGCACGGCACGGCTCGCGCGCGAGTTCAAGGACAAGCTGAACGGCAACTGCGCGGGCGTACTCCCGCGCAACGTCACCATGGCCAAGGCCGTCGCGGACCCCGAGTTCAAGTGGACCGCGGCCATGAGGGCGAAGATCCTCGCCCCAATCCTGGAAATAACGGAGATACAATAATGGCACAGAAAGCGTTCACCGCGAAATCCATACAGCCCATGAACCTCTCGCCCGAGCTCGAGGAGGTACAGCCCTACTTCCCTATCAGCCCCGACGACCGTGAGCGGCTCAAAAGGAACATCATCGAGACCGGGGAAATACGCGATCCCATAAAGGTTTATTACAACGACCACGACGAGTGCCTCATCCTCGGCGGCAAGAACCGCTGGGAGATTGCCCGGGAGCTCAACTGGACCGTGGTGCCCGTGGAGGTCTACAACCTCAAGCCCAGGGAACGCAAGGAGCTCGTCCTCATGGACAACCTCGCCCGCCGGCACCTTACCTCGGACCAGAAGCGCAAAGTGGTCGAAATGTTCCTGCGGAATGACCCCGTTCAGTCCAACGTCGCCATCGCGAAGAAAACCGGCGTCGACGACAAGACCGTGAACAGGGTCCGGAGGGACCTGGAAACAACCTCGGAAATTCCGAGGTTGGAGAAGCGCGTCGGCTCCGACGGCAAGGCCAGGAAATCAACTATCGAGTCCCGCCCAAAGGGAACCTCGGAAAATCCGAGGTTGGGAAAAGCCGGCCCCGCCGCGGCAAAAGCGAAGGCCCCTGCCCCGCCCAAGCGCGACAAGTTCATGGAGAAGGCCCTCATGAGCGACATCGTCGCCTACGCCGCCGGGCTTGTCCCCGCGGACCGAGCGAAATTCAGGACGGACCTGCTTGCCTTCATAAAGCAGAAGATGAAGTAAGGGAGGAAATATTTTGAGAATCGGTATTACGAACACGAAACTCCCATGAAAACTCTGCTCCAGCTATCCGGGAAGCCCTCAACCATACCCTCCGCCGCGGCCTGGTATCTAGCCGATATCGGCGAGGCGAAGGGGATGCAGAACCTTTTCACGAAGCAGGCCCCGCACATCCTGAAGGCGCTGCGCGAGCACGCCCTCATAGAAAGCGCCGTCTCGTCCAACCGCATCGAGGGCGTCCAAATCGAGCAGTCCCGCATCGGCACCGTAATCTTCGGAAAGCCCCACCTGCGGGATCGTAATGAAGAGGAGCTTTGGGGATACCGCGAGGCCCTTGACCTCATCCACGGCAGGGGCAGGGATATCCCCCTTTCCGAGGACACGATCATGAATCTGCACCGCATGCTCTCCGGTGAAGTTTGGGACGCGGGGAAATACAAAGACAAGGCAAGTAATATCATACAGAAATACCCGGACGGACGCGAGCGCGTGCGCTTTAAGACCGTATCCCCCAAAGAGACGAATCGGTATATGAAAGAGCTGGTTACTCTGGGTAATGATGCCGTCCGTGAACAATGGGTGCATCCCCTCGTCGCGTCCGCCGCCTTCAACCTGGATTTCCTCTGCATCCATCCCTTCCGTGACGGCAACGGCAGGGTCTCGCGTCTTCTTCTGCTCTTGCAAAGTTATCATCTCGACATCATCGTCGGACGTTACGTGAGCCTCGAGCGACTCATCGAAGACAACAAGGAACGCTACTACGAAACTCTGGAGGAAAGTTCGAAGGGTTGGCACAGGGGCGCACACGATCCCTGGCCGTACATCAACTTCATCCTGTATATCGTCAAGGCGGCCTACAAGGAATTTCAGGAACGGTTCGAAAAGACAGCCTCCGTCAAAGGTGCCAAAACCGGCATCGTCGTGGAAAGCATCCGGTCATACAAGGGCGAGTTCACCATGGCGGACATCGAGCGTCAATGCCCCGGTGTCAGCCGGGAAATGATCAAAAAGGTTTTCGCCGACTTGAAGAAGAAGAAAGAGATCCAGCCTCTAGGCCGCGGCCCGGGCGCCCGGTGGGCGAAAAAGGGGTACTATCCTGAAAAAGGGTAAAAGAAAGGGTAATGTCCAAAAAAGTCAGTCTTTCTGACTTTTAGGCCGTGATGAGCCATGAATAAAATGACGCTCCATAACTTTGAAGATTGTATCGACGAGGTAATCGTCCGCCGGGGTGATGAGTATTACGACGGCGAAGCTGTGAACGATCTTGAGGAGATCGACAAGGGACGCTGGTGCGCACTCGTCGAGGGTACCGAGGTGTACGAAGTGCGCGTATCCCTTGAGAATGACGTGATCGCGGAATCGTCCTGCAACTGTCCCTATGATCATGGCCCCGTATGCAAACACGAGGTTGCCGTCTATTTTGCGCTCAGGGAACGGTTCAGAGGCAATAAAGAAACGGTCAAGGGGAGCGCTAAGACCTCTAAAAAAGCGTCAAAGAAAAAAATTTCCGGAGATTCGACCAGGCCAAAAAAGACCGTCTCTCAGAAGATCGACGAGGTATTGGAGAAGCTCGGTTATGAGGGGCTTTCATCCTTCGTGCGCGAATACGCTCTGGAGGACCGTGAATTCAGAAACTCCCTGCTCGTAAACGCCGCTCGGTTTGAAGATGATCTCGACGAGGAGGATTATCGCGATATCATCCGCGCTCCGATAAACGCCGCCGCTGACTTCGGTTACGGGGGCTATCGCTCAAACGTGAACGTTTTCCACGGGATCGACGAGGTCATGCGCATGGCCGAAGGCTTCCTGGAAAAAAAGAAGTATAAGAGACTCGTGCCCCTCTGCGCCGTCCTTATAGAGGAGGCCGTCAAATCGATCGAGTTTATCGACGACTCAAACGGTGAGTTGGGCGGTGCCATCGAACGGGCGTTCGAGATGCTCGCGGAGTGTTCTCCCCTGTTGGAAAAAAAGGACGCCGAGTATCTATTCAACTACTGTCTCGGTGAGGCGCTCGGCAGGCGCTATGACGGGTGGGAAGACTGGCGATGGGACCTTGTCCGCATCGCGTCGGGCCTTACCTCATCCGCGTCACGGGAGAAAAAGCTTTTTTCAGCGATAGACGGGATAGTAAAGCTCGAACGCCAAAGCGATTGGGGCCGCGAGTACGCGGAGGAGCGGGCGGCGAAAAATAAAATGGACTATTTCAAAAAGATAAAGGATGAAAAACGTCTCGCGGATTTCATCCAGTCGCATCTCACGGTAAAATCAATCCGGGAGGAGGCGCTGTCGCGGGCGCTCAAGGGCCGCGATTATGAGAAGGCGAAGGAACTTGCGAGGAAAGGCGTCGATATTGCAGCTAATAAAGGCCATTGGGGAACCGTCAATGAATGGAAACGAAGGCTTCTCGATATCGCCGTAAAGGAAAAAAACCGGGACGATGAGAGAGCATACGCGCGTGAGCTGTTCGTCGACGCCCGTGATTTCGAATATTACGACGTGTTTAAAAAGACATATTCCGGAAAAGAATGGAGCGCTCCTCTCTCCGCTCTCATTGAGGAGCTTGAGAAGAAGGATTCGTCGCCATGGGGCCGGTCCGCCCTGCTGCCGGGAATATTCATCCGGGAAAAAAGATGGCAGGACCTTCTTGAATATGTGCGCGCGCACCCCACCCTCGAATGTCTTGAAGAACATCACCGTCATCTGGCCGTTCATTTTTCCGCTGATCTTTACGTCCTGTATGAGCGTGTCGTGTGCGACATGCTCTCTAAAAACACCGGCCGTATGAATTACCAGCGCGCAGGGCGGGTTCTCCGTCGGATGAAAAAGCTCGGGCGTGCGAAAGAAGTCAAGGCGTTGGTCGAGGAGCTGGGGTTGCTGTATAAAAAAAGACCGGCCCTTCTTGATGAATTGCGAAAGGTATGATTTGGATTGAGGTCTTACAATAATAGTATCAAAGGAGCACTTTAATGACCGCAAGGGAACTGCTTAAGCATGTAAATACCCTTAAGCCTAGTGCTCTGACCACATAAAATTAATTCAATATTTAAACTTTTTCCTGGCATCT
>CALMJO010000457.1 GCA_937864375.1 uncultured Spirochaetota bacterium | reverse complement strand
ATATAATGGAGCTTGAGTCTCAGTGCGACGTCCCTGCACACGCTGCTTTTACCCGACCCGGCCGGCCCGTCGACCGCGATTACAAGATGCTTTTTTTCCATGTGTCACATCCCCTTTCGGAGGTCGCGCGCGGCGGTGAAAAATTCCATGAGGCGCGCCGTTCCCTCCCCTGATTCAAGCTCACCGAGCACACGCTCCATTGTCGAGATAGTTTCCCTGGCCGCCCGTGCGAGCGATTCCCTGTTGGCCATAAAAATGTCAGTCCACATCTCCGGGGAGCCCGCCGCGATCCTCGTTACGTCCAGGAATCCGTTTCCGATGAAATGCCTGATCTCCGGGCCCATGGAGCCGGAATACCCGCGCACGGCGTGCGCGGCCGAGCAGGCGAGGAGATGGGGAAGGTGGCTTGTATGCGCGACTATGCTGTCGTGCAGGTTCGCGTCCGCTTCAGTCACCCGCGCGCCCAGGGACTCCCAGAATCGCGCAATCCTTTGAAGATCGGCGCTCCCATTTTTCTCGTGCGGCGTCACGATCACCGAGGCGCCGTCGTAGAGGTCGGCCCTGCTCGCGTCGTACCCGGTTTTCTCCGAGCCCGCCATGGGATGGCAGCCCACGAACCTGTCCGCCCGTGAGTGACGCAGCGCCGCGCGCACGATGGGGCCCTTCACGCTCCCCACGTCGATCACGAGGGAACGGGGCCCAAGGTCCGCGTCATCGAGCAAACGCTCAAGGAGTTCTATGGAATTAAAGACCGGTGTGCAGAGAATCACGAGATCGGCGTCCCGGATCACGGCCCCGTCGATCCGCTCCGCGGAATCGATCGTGCCGTCGTCGAGGGCGGGTGCGAGCCTGCGCGGATCGCGCGCGAAGGCCGTAATTCTACCGTTATGCGGAATACGTCTGAGGCCGCGGCAGATCGATCCCCCCAGGAGCCCCAGTCCAAAGACCGCGATTTCGGAAAACATCAATAGATATCCCGGTCCAGCGCCAGTGCGAGCTTCCTGAGGCTGGAGATGAGGTCGACGAGCGTCTTGAAGTCGATGGTCTGCTGGCCGTCGGAATGCGCGTCCTCGGGGTTGGGGTGCGCCTCCAGTATGAGGCCGTCTGCGCCGGCGGCGATGAACGCCTTTCCCGCGGCCGGAACATAGTCCTTGATCCCCATCGCGTGGCTGGGGTCGCAGACGATCGGAAGGTGGCTCAGGTCCTTCACGATGGGAACCACGCCCGCGTCCAGGGTGTTCCGCGTGATGTCCTCGAAGGTCCTTATGCCGCGCGGGCAGAGGATGACCTTCTTGTTCCCGTTCGACAGGATGTACTCCGCCGACATGAGAAATTCGTTTACCGTGGCGCTCATCCCGCGTTTCAGGAGAACCGGCCTGTCGATCTTGCCCACCTCCTTGAGCAGGTTGTAATTCTGCATGTTGCGTGTGCCGATCTGCAGCACATCGGCGTGCTCCGCCACTACGCCCACGTCCCTGGGATCCATGACCTCGGTCACTATGGGAAGGCCGGATTCCTTCTTCGCGCGCACGAGGAACTTGAGCCCCTTTTCCCCGAATCCCTGGAACGAATACGGCGAGGTCCGCGGCTTGTACGCGCCGGCGCGGAACAGGCTCGCTCCCGCCTTCTTTACCATCAGGGCATGCTCGACGACCTCTTTCTCGCCTTCGACCGAGCACGGCCCGGCCATCACCACGATGTTCTTCCCGCCGATCTCAATGTTGTCGACCTTTATGATCGTGCGGTCGGGATGCGTTTCCCGGCTCACGAGCTTGTACGGCTTGAGGATGGCCTTGACGGATTCGACTCCCGCAAGCGCCTCCAGCGGCTGCTCGCGGAGCACATCCTCGTCGCCGATCACCGTTATGATGGTGCGCTGCACGCCCTGCGAGACATGGGGCTGGAGCTGTAACGACTTTATCTTGTCGACTATATGGTCGACTTCTTCCTGGGTGACGTTGGGCTTGAGTACTATGAGCATGATGGACTCCGGTGGCGAGATTTATTGCGTTCTGCGGGCGCGTGCTAGTTCTCGATGGGATACGACCCGAGCACCTTGAGAAAAATGAGATCCTCCCTCATCTTCTCGATGACTCTAACGACGTCCGTACTACTCCGATGTCCGACGAAGTCAATGAAAAAATTATACTCCCACATCTTTTTCTTGTCCGGCCTCGACTCTATCTTCGTCATGTTGATTCCCGCCTCGCTGAAGGGCTTGAGCATGGCGTGCAGCGCGCCGGGCTTGTCCTTGATCGCGCACACGATCGAGGTCTTGTCCCTTCCCGTGGGAGGATTGTCGGAGCGTCCGATCACCAGGAAGCGCGTGTAGTTCTGCTTTGAGTCCTCGATCCCGTTCGCGAGCACGTTGAGCTTGTAGATCCCGGCGCTTACTTCCGAGGTGATGGCGCCCGAAAGTTTGTCCCACGAGGCGGTCTCCGCCGCGAGCGAATTGGAATTGACGTGGTGCAGCTCGGCCTCCGGCAGGTTTTTTCTTATCCATTCCTTGCACTGTCCGAACGACTGCGGGTGCGAGTAGAGCTTTTTGATGTTTTTCATTTCCCGCGAAACCGACGCAAGGCTGTAGGAGATGCGCAGCGACTTCTCGGCGACGATCCTGAGCTCGGAGTCGAGGAGCTCGTCCAGCGTGTAGGTTACGGCTCCCTCGGTGCTGTTCTCCACGGGCACGACGCCGTAGGTGACGCGTCCCGTCTCCACCTCGGTAAAGATGTCGTGGATAGTTTTCATGGGGACCGCCTGTCCCGTTTCCCCGAAGAGCTCGATCATGGCGATGTGCGTGAAGGTTCCCGCGGGCCCCAGGTAGGCGATGCTCACCGGCTTCACGAGGTCGGCAGCATGGGTCAGGAGCTCGGTGTAGATTCTCTTTAAGATTCCGCTTGAAAGCGGACCCGTGTTGAGAGAATCGATAATCTCGAACAGCCTCCCGCGGTCGGCCGGGGCGAAAAGCTGCGACGCATCGGCGTTGCCCCTCTTTAAGTCTTCTATGTAGCCGGCAAACCGCCTCGACAGGAGCTCGATTATCTGCTTGTCCAGGTCGTCGTACCGGGTGTCCATTTATTCCTCGTTTTCAAATGAGAATTCCTTGATCTCGGAGAGGCGCGGGAGGTCCGAAAGCCTGTTGAGGCCAAAGTAGCGGAGGAACTCGTCCGTCGTGCCGTAGGCCAGCGGCCTGCCGGGAAGCTCCTTGCGTCCCACCGGCTTAATCAGGTTCCTCTTCATGAGATTCGCGACCATCATCCGGGACGAAACGCCCCGGAGCTCCTCGATCTCGGCCATGACCACAGGCTGTTTGTAGGCAATTATGGAAAGCGTTTCCAGCATGCCCCTGGAGAGCCCCTCCTTCCTGGTGAATCCCATGATGCGGCGAAGCTTTTCCGCATAACGGCTTTCGGTTACGAACTGGTAGCCGTTGGAGACCTGCGCGAGCCGGATTCCCCCGTGGCGGTCTTCGTACTCGTCGGCGAGAGAATCGAGTATTATCTTCGCGTGGGTCGAATCGACCCCCAGGCTTTTCACGAAAAACGACAGCGGGAGCGGCTCGTTGGAGAGGAAGAGCACCGCTTCGAAAAGGCCGTGCAGCTCGACCTCCTCGTCCTCGGCGGGCGCCGGCTGATCGTCGGCGATGACCCGGGCCCGGTCCTTTTCCCGGGCCGGCCCCGCCGCGTTCTTTTTCACACCCTTACGCGCGGGACGCTCGTCCCCGCCGTCCGGGCCCTGTTCGATCGGATTCTCTTTCTGTTCTTCGCTCATGTTCTTCATACCGCGGGCGCGGCGTCGGCTCCCGGATCAAAATTTCTCAAGATTCGTATGTCACCGAATGTCCTGTGCTGCATTATGCGGATGCGTGATGTCTTCGCCATTTCCAGCATGGCGAGGAAGGTCGCTACAATCTCCATGCGGTTTGGCCGTTCGGAAAATATTTCTGTAAAGAGTATCTGTTCGGCCTTCCGCAGCAGGTCGGTGATGAAGCTTATCCTGTCGCTCACGAGTATTTCGTCAAATACAATTTCCTGCTGCTCAATCTCGCCGCGGGTGTCCATGATGTCGGCGAAGGCGGAGAGGAGGTCGAACAGGGACACCTCGATGAGCTCCTCCTCCTGGAACATGCCCTTGAGGACGTTTTCGCGCGTGTAGGAGTCCGCCCGCATCTCGAAGCGCAGCCGGAACTCCTGCGACGCCGACTGGTATTTTTTGTACTCGAGCAGCTTCTGGATGAGCTCGGGCGGCAGGGGCGGGACGAAATACTCGTCCTCGAGATCGCCCCCGGGCAGGAGCGCCCTGGACTTGTAGTACAGGAGCTCGGACGCCATGACGATGAAATCGGCCGCCACCTGGATGTTCATCCGCTCCATCATCTTGAGATGCGCGATGTACTGCTCCGTGATGCTCGATATGGATATCTCGGTGATATCCAGCTTCGCCTTCTTGATGAGGTTCCACAGGAGGTCGAGCGGTCCCTCGAAGTTCTCGACATGAATTACGTAGCCCTTCTCCGCGGGCTCATCCTGCGGTACTTCCGCGATGTCGATGTCGTTGGTTTCGTTCATGCCGCGCCGGTTACCCTGACAGAATACCATAAACGGAGAGGAAACCTCTCCGTTCTTTGCAACACTTTTATTTTTCCGCCAAAAAAAGACGTGGGCCGGGATGTCGGGTCGTTCTAGGCGAGCGCCTTTTCGGCCGCCTTCTGCAGGCGCTCCGGGGGGAACGGTTTGACGACAAAGTCCTTCACGCCGATTTTTATCGCCCTGGTCAGCAGGTTTTCCTGACCAAGCGCGGTGACCATGATTATCCGGGCCTTCGGGTCCAGGACCAGGATTTCCTCGGCTGCCTGGATGCCGTCCTTCTCCCTCATGGTGATGTCCATAGTGACGAGATCGGGCTTGAGCTTCTTGTAGAGTTCCACCGCCTGGTTGCCGTTCTCAGCCTCCCCGATCACCTCATGCCCCAGGGGAACGAGAGCGTCCTTCACCAGCGTCCTCATGAATTTCGCGTCATCAACTATCAGGATCGTAGCCATTGCCCTTCTCCAATTTCAGAGATATGTCACCATGGGGAACCCAGGCCGGAAACCGCCTCTCGCTGGAAGCAGTGTATTCCCCGCACGCAAAGTATTCAAGAAAAATTTATAGGGTCGCTCTAATTTATTCCCATCAGGCCATATTCCATTATAATGTGAATTCATAAATGTTCAATGATTTTTTTGGTGATGTCCACGAGGGGGACCACGTCGGCGGCGGCCCCAAGCTGCACGGCGACCCGGTTCATGCCATATACCACGGAAGTCTCCTCGTTCTGGGCGACGGTAAACGCTCCCTTGTTCCTGATCCTGAGCAGTCCCTCGGCCCCGTCCTTCCCCATGCCGGTCATTATCACGCCCACGGTATTCTTTCCGTAAACGTCCGCGACGGAATCGAACAGGACATCGATCGAAGGCCTGTGCCCGTTCACCTTTTCAGACTGAAACACGCGTATGATGTGGTCCCCGGCCGAAGCCTCGACTCGCATATGGGAATGTCCCGGCGCTATGTAGCCGCACCCGGGCAGGATACGGTCGCCGTCTTCCGCCTCCTTCACCGTGAGGGCGGAGTTGTTGTCAAGGCGTTCCGCGAAGGCGCGGGTGAAGCCTTCGGGCATGTGCTGGACCACGAGTACGGCGCTGGGCATCTTTTCGGGAAATTTCTGGAAAACGCTCAGGAGTGCAGACGGACCGCCGGTGGAGGTCCCGATCGCCACGACCTTGTCGGATGTGGCGGGGGGCGGCGCCTGGGGCTCGCTCTTCGCCGGAACCGCGTCCCGTGACGGGGGCCTGGCCTCGACCTTGTGCGGCGCGATCCTGGACCTGCGCACCGACTTGACCTTCGTGATCAGGAGCTCGGCGATGTCATCGACCGTGAGCGAGAGCGAGGTGGACGGTTTGGGTATGAAGTCGACCGCTCCGTATTCGAGCGCCTTGAACGTCGCCTCGGCGCCGTACTGGGTGAGCACGCTCATCATGATCACCGGCTTGGGGTTCGTGGCGATGATCTCGCGCAGCGCCTCGAGCCCGTCCATGATGGGCATCTCGATGTCCATGGTGATGACATCGGGATTCATCGTCTGGTTTTTGAGCACCGCGCTCTTCCCGTTGTTCGCGGTGCCGATCACCTCGATCTCGGGATCCTTCTGGAGGACATCGCTGATGATCTTTCGCACCAGTGCGGAATCATCAACGACGAGTACCTTGATCTTGTCTCCCATTTTCCCGCTATCTCAGCTTTTCGACCAGCTTTTTCAGGGACTCGGTTTCGGGAAGGACCAGGAGCTTTCCCATCACCCGGTCGTCCTGGTAGTAGAACTGGGTGTCCATGACGAGCGCGTAGTCGTTCGAAATATTATGCAGCACCAGGATGGAATCCAGGATCGACTGCATGTAATCGTGAACGACCGTGGGAACATCGGGCTTTATGGCGATCCCGGTTTTCTCGGCGAAGGCGTTGATCACCGAGGAGCCGATGATGTTGGTCACTTCCTTGAGCGCCGATTCTCCGTCCTCGTTCAGGTCCTTCGTCCCGCCTATTCCGAACAGCATGTCGATGAGCTCGAAGCCCGATTCGTCCTGGAGGCTGAAGAGGATCGTACCCCTGATCTCGCCCTTGAGCGGCATGTAGACGCCTATGTAGGTGCTGTCGACTTCGCCCACCGACTCGGGTATCTTTTCCACGGGCATCATTGACACCTCGGGAATCGAAAGATCCACCCGCTTGTTGATGATCTTCGAAAGGGACTCGGCCGCGTTGGTGATCCCCATGTTCGCGAGGACCCTCACGCGCTCCATGTCGGCCTCATCGATGCCGAGCTGGCGCTTTATATGGTCCTCCATGGGGCTGCCTTCCGCCTGCGCGCGGATGGTATCCTTGAGATCGTCCCTGAACGACTGCAGCACGTCCTTCACTTTATCGTCGACATCCCCGGCCTCGAGCGCGCGCGCGGTCCCGGATTCCTCGACCGGGAGGAAGCGCTCCCCACGGTCCTTTTCGAAGATGATGTCCTCTTTCACCTCGACCGGCGCCGGCTCCGGCTCGCGCACGGGCGGCTGGACCGGCTTGACCTCGGCCACCATGGTCGCGGACGGCCGCGATTTTTCAGGAAGCTCTTCCTTCGTCGCGGCCGCGGGCTTGTCGGCCTTCTGCTCCTGCGGCTTGGGCTCGGGCGTTCGCTTGACGTAATCGCCCACGTCCTTCACCACTTCGACCTCGGCCTTCTTCACCGCCTGGGCCTTCTGGCGCTGCATGCGCGAGAGGCGGTCCTGCTCCGTGATAACCCTGTTGATCATGGAGGCAATGTCCAGGATGAGGCAGATGCTCCCGTCCCCGAGTATGGACGCGCCGGCGAGGCCCTCCACGGTCTGGTAATTCTGCTCGAGCGACTTGATGACGATCTCCTGCTTTCCCTCGAGGAAATCGACGACCAGCCCTATCTTCCTGTTGCCGTAGCCCACGACGACGACCGGCACCTTCTTGCCGTCCTCTATGACGCTTTCCACCCCGATGAATTCGTTGAGCCTCACCAGGGATAGTATCTCGCCGCGCAGGTTGATGACCTCGTGGCCCTCGATGGTCGTGAGGTCCGTGAGCGAGATCTTGATGGTCTCAATGACGTCCGAAAGCGGGATCGCGAAGAGCTCCCGGCGCACCTTCACCATGATGGCGGGAATGATCGCCAGGGTGAGCGGGAACGCAAGGATGAAGCGCGTCCCCATGCCGGGCTCGGTTTCGATGTTCACGCTGCCGTTCAGCTCCGCGACGGTTTCCTTCACCACGTTCATGCCCACCCCGCGCCCGGAGATGTCGGACACGACGTCGGCAGTGGAAAATCCGGGATGGTAGATGAAGCTGTAGATGTCGTCATCGTCCATGTTCGCGAGCGCCTCGGGGCTCGCCAGCTGCTTCTCGAGCACCTTCCTGCGTATCTTGGGCGCGTTCAGCCCGCGCCCGTCGTCGCTCACCTGCACAAGGATCTGGTTCCCGGACTGGAATGCCACGAGCTGCAAGGTGGCGGTTTCGGGCTTGCTGAGCTTCCTGCGTTCGTCGGCGGGTTCGATGCCGTGGTCGATCGCATTGCGGATCAGGTGCATGAGCGGCTCCCCGATCACGTCAATGACCTTTTTGTCGAGCTCGGTCTCTTCTCCGCGCACTTCAAGCTTCACGTTCTTGCCAAACTCCTTCGCGAGGTCGCGCACGAGGCGCGAGAACCGCGAGAACACCTGGCCCACCGGGACCATCCTCGTTTTCATGATGCCCGTCTGCAGATCCTTCGCGATGCGCGACATCTGGTCCATGCGGTTCTTGAACTCGTTCGTGACCGTCTTGTTCACGCTGTTCGCCCGCAGCTCCTCGTAGAGCCGGTAGAAACCCGAATTCGCGATCACGAGCTCTCCCACGTTCGAGAGCAGCTGATCGAGCTTGTCCACCGAAACCTTGACGATCTTGAGGGACACGCCCTTGGTGTCTTCGCGCTTCTTGGCGGAAGCGCCGGATTTAAACGCGTCGACATCGATATCCCCCTCGTCGTCGTCGTCATCCTCCTCGTGCGCCGGCTCGGGCTGCATCTCCTGCCGGATTTCCGCCTGCGCCGCTGCCTGCCTGCCCTTCGATTCCTCGAGCAGGGTCTCGCGCTCGTGGAACTTGAGCACGAGCTTGTCGTCTTTCTTGATGAGACTTATTTTCCTGAGGTCAACCCGCTGCACCTGGTCGATGTCGCACGAGCGCTTCACGTCCTCGATCGAGTTCGCCGTGATGAGGATGATCTTCATCCCGTCCTTCACCGCATCGTCGGTCATTGAATCGGCGGCGGGCTTGCTCGCGACGACGGTGCCGATCCGTTCGAGGTTCGCCATGATGAGCTGCGCCTTGACCCACTTCATCTGGG
>CALMJO010000456.1 GCA_937864375.1 uncultured Spirochaetota bacterium | reverse complement strand
ATCGTGCGGAGCACGCCTTCAGCATTTCAACGAACCGTTCGTCGCCCAGCAGCTCGCCCGACTGCGCGCGCGCCTCGATCACCCCGTCGGTGTAGAGCACTATCTTGTCGCCCGGTTCCAGCCTGCTTTGTATCTCCTCGTACGATGACCCGGCCGCGTCGATGATGATCTTTCCCCGCGGCTTGACGACCTCGACGGCGCCGCTTCCGCGGAGAATGATCATGGGAGGGTGGCCCGCGCACGCGGAGGTGACGATTCCGGTTTTCAGGTCGATGCTGCACATGAACGCGGATATGAAGTTGTCGCCGATCTTGCCCGAAAGCAGCGTGCGCATCTCCGTGAACGAGGCGGCGGGATTCTGGATGAACTTTCCCCAGGAATTGAGCGACATCTTGATCATCGACGCGATCATGGCCGACGACGCGCCGTGGCCCGATACGTCGCAGATGAACAGCCCCACCTCGTCCATCCCCTCGCGGTAGTGGATGTCGATGAAGTCGCCGCCCACGCCCAGGATGGGCTCATACCGGTACGCGATCCTGAGCCTGTCGATTTCCGGTATGTTCCTTGGCAGAAGGGAGAGTTGGATTTCGCGGGCCAGCTGCATGTCCTTTTCGAGCTCGGATTTCTGCTTTTCGATCTGGGAGGTCCTTTCGTCCACGAGCAGCTCGAGGTTGTCCTTCATGTCGGCCAGGCTCTGGTACATGACGGAGTTGGCGACGGCGATGCCCGCGTATGCGCTTATGTCGCGGACGAACCGGAATTCGTCCCCGTTGAGCTGTCGCTGATCCAGTTTTTCGGAAAGCAGGAGGAACGCGATGAGCTCGTCCTGGCTCACGAGCGGGATGAGGTATTCGCTGTCATGCGAGGCCAGGAGGCCCATTACCCCCGGCACGGGCGGAACGGAGCCGGTCCCCGATTCAAGCATGCTCTTCTGGAACAGGCCGCTTTTTCCGGAAGCGATCGCGGCGATGGTCGGGCCGTCCAGCTCGATGATCGCTCCTCCGGTATCCTGGAAAAAGCCCTGGCCCCTTCCCCGGTAATAGAGTTTCGCGTGTCCCAGTCCCAGGGAATTTTTCAGGAGCTGCGTCACCTCGCGCACCAGTTCGTCCAGGTTTTTCAGGAGGGAGAGGTTGCTTATGAACGCCTTCCTGGTTTCCCTGAGGTTGTAGTTTCTCCTGTTTATGAGCTTGTTGATCACGGGCTGGACCCTGATGAAATAGAAAAAATTCAGGGTGAACCAGAACGCGAACACCAGCAGGAGCGCGGGCGTGCCCAGGTGCGAAACCATTTCCCTTACCCGCGAGAACACGAAGTAGTTGGGGACCAGGATGAGCGACGAAAGCACGAGCCAGAACAGTGTGAAATGAAGGGCGCTGCTGATCTCGATAAGACGGAACCTCAGTATCCCGTACGTCATTATTCCCAGCGGGATGAACATCAGGTTGCTGAGGGGATAGAAATCGACGCCGTTGATCGAGGGAATATTCGTGATGGTAAGGAGCACGGACATGAAGTAGGAGATAAAAAGGTAGTTGATCTTGAGTCTCACTACCCTGTTTCGTTCGGTCCCCAGCTTTTTCACGAAAAGGTAGAACACGTAGACGGACGAGGCGGTTGCGTACACGCTGAACAGCTTGAACACTATGCCGCCCTTTGCGATCATCCCCCAGGGGTAATAGTAAAAGCCGTAAAAATACAGGTCGGTGTGGACGAAGAATGAGAACACCGCGCTCAGAAGGCAGCATACTGCCAGGAGCGGGCGGTTTTGCAGTCCCGTGATGGTCTGGAAAAACATGATCGTTACCGCGGGCGCGAACACGTAGAAGGCATGGATGATCCGCTCCACCCGCATGATCACGGCGGCGTCCGATTCGATGTTGTGGCAGATGAAGGCCCAGGAAATGAGCGTGGTCCACACGCAGACTATGGCGAGCATTACGTTCTCTTTTCCCAGGTTCTTCCTCGTGATGGAAACGGCCGCGAGGGCATAGGCGGTGAGCAGGGAAAGGGCTGGCGGAATAATGTAAAGTACGTGTTTAATGCTCATGACGGTAGCACAGGCATGGAGTATCTATGGGCGCCTTGTTAAGAATAAACCGGGGGACGGCATATTGCCAGAAAAATATTTTAACCGCTTATAATAATAATGACGTCCTTGTGCGACGGTGGCTGCGGGGAAAGGTCAGTACAGATCCTCGATCGCGCGTAAGGTCAGATAGAACAGGTCGTTCACGGGGGTTGGGATTCCAAGCTCCCTGCCCATCGTCATCACCGCGCCCGCGAAGAGCTCCACCTCGGTCTTCCGGCGCGCCTCGACGTCCTGCAGCATGGAGGTCTTCCCGGCGGGGGCGAGGGTACGGATCACTTCCAGGTGCTCCGCCATGTGGGCTTCGGTGAGCGCGATCCCCTTTTCCCGCGCGATCGCGAGTACCTCCAGGGATGCCATGCGGAGAAGCTCCTGCGCCTCTGCCGATTCGTGGAAGACCCCGTACGGGGCCCTGAGGATCGCCGACACCTGGTTGATCCCCACGTTCAGCATGAACTTCCACCACTGCTCGCGCACGATATCGTCGGGGACCAGGCAGCGAATGCCCGTGCGGTCGAACAGCTCCCTGACCGCGCCCACGGCCTCGTTTGAAGCGGAGCCCCGCTCGGCCCCGAACACGATCTTTCCCGGATTCGTAAACGCGACGCCGGTTCCCTCGCGCACGGAATCGGTGCCCACGACGAATGCACGGAGGACCTTCTCCATCCCGTAGACGCGGCCGATGAGCTCTTCGCTCGTGATGCCGTTCAGGAGCGACATGATGATCGTGTCCTTCCCCACGAATTGTTCGATCGCGCGGATGGAGTCGTCGAGGTCGTGCTGCTTCACGGCTATGAGCACCAGGTCCGCCGGGGGACTGTCCGACCCGGGGGCGATGAAGCTGAAACCGTACTTCTTCCCGTTTATCGTGATGCCGTCCCTTGCGTAGCGGCCGATCCGCTCCGCGTCCGCGACCACGGAGAGCCGTGCGCTCTCGGAATCATGGATCAGGGAGGCGTAGACGCATCCCACCGCGCCCAGGCCCGACAGGCAGACACTTTCAATTTTTTTCATCATGCTCCTCCCGGGCGGCGCGGACGGCGGCCGGTCCGGTGTGTGGAAATTTCTGTTGTCCCTGCGTGCGGCGCGCGCTCATGCCGCATCATCGGGATTCAATATTCCTGAGCGCCAGCGACCCCCCCGCGCCCATCACCAGCGCGACCGCCCCGGCGATCACGAAGGACGGCGAGAACGAGCCCGTCGCGTCCGCGAGCGCGCCCGCGAACAATGGGCCCAGCGCCTGCCCCGCTGCGAACACGATCGTCATGAGCCCGAGCGCCGCCGGGGCCAGCCGCGGACCGAACGCGTCCCCGGCGATCGCGGCCATGAGCGCGGGGATGCTCCACGCGGTGAGCGCGAACAGGACCGATGACGCGCAAATCGCGCCCATGTCCCGCCCCAGGCCGAACACGGCGAAGGAGACGCCCTGCAGCGCGAACACGCACGCGAGCGCGAAGCGCCTCCCGAACCGGTCGGAGACGGCGCCCCAGATGAAACCGCTGGCGAGCGAGCCGATGCCTATCTTCATCCAGAGGGAGCCCGCGTCTGCCGCCGTCAGGGAAGCGTCCTTCACCAGGTGCTTAACGAAGAAGGTTGAATAGATGATGTAGGAAAACCCGAACGCGAAGTAGATGACGGCTAGCTGCCAGAGCCGCCGCGATTTATAGACAAGCCCCCAGTCGGGCGAGGCGTCGCCGGGGACGCGCGGTTCCGGTTCACTTGCGCCTAACGGTACAAGCCCCCTGTCGGAGGGCTGGTTGCGGAGGAAGATTGCGCACAGGATGAAGCCCGCGAGCCCCATGGCCCCGAGCGCGTACCAGCCCGCCCGCCACCCGTCCGCACCGTATGCGGATACGATCGCCGGGACGAGCGGCCCGGTCACGATGAGGGCGACGCTCGAGCCGGTGACTCCTATGCCCGCCGCAAGTCCGCGCCTGCGCGCCCCGAACCACGCGGACACCAGGGCCATGGCCGGGACGTTCGCGCCCGCGCCCCCCACGCCCGCGAGAAAGCGCCCCGCGCACGCCGCGCCGAACGTGGGCAGGAGCCCCGTGAGCAGCATCGCGAGGCTCACGACGAGCAGGGAGAGGGAGATGACCACCCGCGGGCCGTAGCGCGAGGCGAGCATGCCGGCGAACACGACGGTAACGAGATAGCCTGCGAGGTTGAGCGTCTGGAGCTCGCCGGTCTGCGTGTTGGTGAGCATTAGCCCTTCCTGCATGGCGGGGAGGAGGCTCGTGTAGCCGAACCGCGCCAGTCCCAGCGCGGTGAAGACCGCGACCACGATGAGCGCGAGGACGACGATCCCGTAATGGGGGGCGGATGTACGCGATCCTTTTTCCATTTCATCGAAACCCCAAACGAATACGGTCGGCGTGCCTGGATCGGGTACGCCCGGCGGCATGCGGGCTGCCGCACTCATGTGTATCAAACCGCGCGTCTCATCTCAAGATATTTTTTCCTATTATGCGGGGATGAGTGAAGGGAGGCGTATAATTACACTTGGCGCACGCACGCCGCGCGGAAAATGATTGGTAATAAACCTCGTCATGTAACAATATTCATGCCGGAGCATCATACCAGCATCACTACAGGATAAGAGGTGCACCCCATGACCGGAAGCAGTCGACGTGCGTCCATGATCATCGCGATAGCGGCAGCGCTCGCGCTTGCATTCACGAGCGCGTGCGGAAAAGCGGAAAGCCCGGAAAAAGAACCCCAGAAAAAGGCGAAGGATGCCGTGCAGCAGGCGCCCGCCGCCGCGGACCGCGCCCGCATGGCGTCCGAGGAAGACGTGGATGCCGCGAAGGCGCCCGGCGGCACGAAGAAGGCCGACGACGCGCGCGACCTCAAGGCCCCCATGCTTGCGCCCATGGAGCAGGCGAGGGACAGGCTCCTCGAGTACTCGGTCGCGCTCTCGTACGAATCGGAGGACTTCACCCGCTCGCGGCAGGAACTTTTACAGATCGCATCGAAATACGGGTTCGTCAAGGGGAGCTCCGCGGCGAGGCGCTCCGGCAAGTCCTCCATGGATACGGAGATTGTCATACGGGTGAAATATCTCTACGACGCACTCAAGGAGCTCGACAGCGTGGGGACGCTCGTCGCGGAAAACATAAGCGTGACGGACCACACCGAGGGCATGGAGTGGAACAGGCGCAGGGCCAACAGGGAACAGATTCGGATCGAGCGTAAAAACAGGGCCATGGGGCAGGTCAACGCCGCCGCTAAAAACTACGCCGAGCTGGAGGCCACGCTCGGGAAAAGCGAGGACGAGCTCGACCGCACCGCCTTCGAGCAGTGGAAGACTCTTGATCGCGTGCAGTGGGCGCACATCAAGGTCCACGTCACGGGCCCAAGGCTACCCAGCGAGATCGAGGTTCCGCCCTACAGGAACGCGCTCATTGGCATGGTCAACCTGGCGCTCTTCCTGGGATACGCGCTCATCTGGCTGTCGCCGATCATCGTGATCGCGGCGTTCGCGTGGCTCAAGCGCAAATCCATCGCGCGGCTGTTCGGGAAGAAGGGCGAGGGCGGCGAAGTGAAATAAGTGACGCCCGGCCGGAGCGGAATTCCTCCTAGGTGCGGCTTTCCGCTTCGTGGTCCAGGCCCAGCATGTGGCCGAAGCGTTCCTTTTTTAGTTTCCAGGTAGCGGCGGTCGTGATGGTGGGCGGGAAGCTCGTGGTGCACGCGCTCTGCGACCCTGATGCCGTATTTTTCAAGCTCGGCGACCTTTTCGGGGTTGTTGGTCATGAGGCGCACGCTCTTTATCCCTAACCTTTTCATCATCGCGGCGGGAATCTCGTAGCTGCGCGCGTCGGCCTTGAATCCAAGCATGACGTTCGCGTCCCAGGTGTCGATGCCGGCGTCCTGAAGGGCGTAGGCGCGCAGCTTGTTGACGAGTCCTATCCCGCGCCCCTCCTCCATGTGGTAGAGCACGATCCCGCGGCCCTCCCTCTCTATGATCGCGAGCGCCTCGCGCAGCTGCGGGCCGCAGTCGCACCGGCGGCTCCCCAGCGCCTCGCCGGTGAGGCAGGCCGAGTGGATGCGCGTGAGCACGTTCTCGCCGTCGCCGATGTCGCCCCTGAGCACTATGGTATGGTCTTTCCGGTCCCTGTTGTTGACGACGCCTATGATGCGGAAGTGGCCGTACTCCGACGGAAAATCCGCCACGGACACGACCTTGACGCAGATGCCGTCGGGACAGTTGTCGCAGTCCAGGCCGTGGGGACAGTTCCTGAACGACTCGATGTCCTGCGTGATGATTTCTTCGATGGTGGGGATGTTCATATTCACACCGTTGCCGGATTGATTGATGGAATTTCGATTCTCGTATCGGAAGAGACGGCCGGCACGCGGCGTTTCCGATTCTACAAATAATCATAAACAGCCGTTTGGGGAATCGTATTCGGCGGCGGGAGATTGTCAATGCTTTATCATCGCGCCCGCCGTGCATCAAACCGATATCTCGAAGATCCGGTCCTGGCTTATGACGATGGCGCTGTCTCCGGGCCCAAGCATGGTGCCGGGTTCGCAGGCGAGCGAGGCGGTCCCGCCCAAGACCAGGCCGATGACGGAGATGTTGGATTCCAGCCCGCGGAGCTGGAGGTCCCTGTAGGTGGCGCCCTCGCGCGCCCTGACGCCCACGATGTACATCTCCGCGCCCCGCGCGTTGGTCGAAAGCTCGAGGAAGGCCGCGTTGACGCCCGGGTCCATGATCTCGCGCGCGATCAGGTTTACGGAAAATTCCCCGATGCAGATGATGTCGTCGGCGCCCGCGAGCGTGAATTGGTGCTTCTTCTTGCTGTCGATCACCTCGACTATCGTGAAAACCTGCGGGTTGATTTTTTCGATCACCATGACCGTCACCAGGTTCTGGTCGTCCGAGTGCCGGTCGAGTCTGTCCCTCGCGAGGACGATGGCGTGCGTCGCGCGGTCGAGCCCGGCGCTGCGCAGCGTGTCCTCGTCGGTGGGGTTTCCCCTCACGTACTGCACACCGATCTCGACGAGCCTCGCGGGGATCTCGTCGAGGTTCTCGTCCACGAGGCAGATGTCCTTGTCCTTCATCTTGCGATCCGCGCGCAACTGCGCGACGAGGGAGACTATCTCGTCCAGGTGGGAATAGTTGAATATGATGATATGATTGGAAAAGTTCACACTACACATGCCC
>CALMJO010000455.1 GCA_937864375.1 uncultured Spirochaetota bacterium | reverse complement strand
ATTATGTCCCCTCATCCTTTTATGCAACTTTTTTCTGAGTTTTTAGAGGTGCCCTAAAGAATTCAGGGCGATGAACAATCCCCTCAGGCGGTTTTCCCAGCGGTTCATTGAGTTCCCGGTTTTCCAGAAGCTGGGGCTCCAGCAGATGAAATGCGACATCCTGGAACTGGGGTGCGGTTCCGGGTACGGGGCTGCGCTTCTTGCAAGACTGCGCCCCTTTACCTACCTGGGTATCGATCTCATGGAGGAGCAGGTCGAGCTCGCGCGGTGCAGGAATCTCCCGGGGGCCGTCTTCATGCAGGGCGACGCGTCGCACCTGGTGGGCGTGGCCGACGGGTCGAAGGACCTGGTGGTCATATTCGGGATCCTGCATCATATGCCCGGGTGGAGGGACGCCATTCGCGAGTGCGCCCGGGTCCTGGTGCCGGGAGGGAGCCTGTTCCTCGAGGAGCCGGGGAAGGGCTTTATCCGGAGGTGGGACCGGCTGTTCAAATGGGGACATGCCGCCGACGCCGGCTTTGATCTTGCCGAGCTCGAAGCGGAGCTGGCACGGAACGGCTTTTTGATCGAAAAGAAGCTCCGGGCGCTGGGGTTCGGCTCATACCATGCGCTCAAAAAAGAGGGGCTCTGACCCCATCGGGCGTTCCTGCGGCGGCGTCGGAGGCATTGTTATGTCTGCCGGCGCCCATATTTATGTGCGCTCTTCAAGCTGGTATGTGCCGATACTACTGGTAGCCGGGAAATACGGGGATATTACGGGACTGGCCGGCCCCGGTTATTCGCACCGGGATTGCCCCGCGCCCGGAGCATGTGAGCAAATGAGCGAAAAAGTAAAAATCCTGATCGTGGAGGACGAGGCGATTTCGGCGATGTTCCTGGAGATGGAATTCAGGAACAGGAACTATGTCGTCTGCAAGACGGTTGCTACCATTGAAGGGGCGCTCGACGCGGTCGAGGCGGAGAGGCCGGACGTCGTGATCATGGACATTAGCCTGCCGGGCCGGATCGACGGGATCGAGGGGGCTGGGAGGATCCTCGAGATGCTGCATCCCCAGATAATCTTCATTACCGGGTACGACGACGCGGCGCTCCGGGCGCGCGCGGAAAAGCTCAATCCCGCGGGCTATTTCGTGAAGCCGCTCGCCGTCCCCCACGTCAACCGGATCGCCCGGATAATCGAATCGCTCCGCGACCATGGACGGGACTGAGTCCCTCGCCCCGCGGAAATGTCCTGACTTCCTGGACGTGTACCGCGAACAATCAGGAAATCAGTTCTTTGCCTGGGCCGCCATCTGCGTCGCGCGCTCGCCGATGAGTTTCTTCAGCGCGTCCCGGTCGGCGGTGAAATAGCGGGCAACCACCAGGAGAAGTATCCCGCAGGGAATCCACCATAAAATCGCGAAGTTCATCATGAATATCTGGCCCAGCGGGAGGAGCAGCCCTCCCATTGCGGGCCCCAGGCCCTGGCCCAGGTTGTTCGTAATATTGAAGACTGCGAAGACCGATCCGCGGTGCTCGGGCCTGTTCACGTTCATGAGTATCGCGTTCACGTTCGCCGACGCGACCGAAACAAGGAAGCCCGTGAAGAAGCCCAGGCCCAGGTACAGGGTCATATTGTCCAGCGGCATGTTGATGAGCATAAATGACGGAATTATGCCCAGGAGCACCCCGGCCCCGCACATGAGGGGCATGTAACGGGGCTGCTTTTTATAAAGCCATTCCCCGACATAGGCAAACCCCAACCCGCCCAGGAGCGACCCGATTCCCAGGACAAGGAAGATGAGGCTGGCCATCTCTTTCGATACGCCCCTGTGAGTCTCGAAAAAATTGATGAGCCAGTAGGTGAGTATGCCCCATGGGACCGTGCCCGGCAGTCCCTGCAGGAAGGTATAGATGTTTGTCTTATTGGTGAAGATGAGCCCAAAATCGCTCAGCCTTATCTTCTGCTTGTAAACCAGGCCCTTCTGGATCAGGTCTTCCAGAGCCTCTTCCGTGCGGCCGCGCTCGGGTTCCCGCGCATAGAGCGCGAAAATGATCGCCAGCGGGATGTTGGGCACGCCTATGAGTATGAACGGCAGCCTCCATCCGAAATCGTTGGTGAGGAACCCGGCGACCTCCACCCCCAGCACGGAGCCCACCGACCATGCCGTTATCATCCAGGCGGACGCGGAGGCCCTGTTTTCTTCCTTGAAGAAGTCGGCGAGCACGGAAAGGGTGATGGGCATGATACCGCCAAGCCCGATTCCGGAGAGAATGCGCAGTATGGTGAAGGACTCTATGGTCTGGGTGAAATAAGGGACGCCGGTAAGGATGCAGGGGATCTCTCCCACCATGATCACGAGCACCATGAGCGCCTTGCGCGGAGCCCTGTCGGAAAAGAAGCCGAACACGATGCTGATGAACGCTCCCACCAGGGTAAAGCCCGAACCGATGATGCCCAGGGTGGTTTCGGTCACGCCGTACTCCCGCGAGAGCTCGGGCAGGATGGCAGACATTATCAGCTGGTCGGCGTATAGAAGCGTCGTCATTGCGAAAAGCAGGCCAAGCGTGATCTTTTCGCGCGTGCTCATCTTGATTCGTGCCATGCAAATGCTCCTTGTGAAGGGTGGGAGGCGGTACGGCCGATGGTGAGCATGCGCTCAGTCGGGTATTATTGCAATCAAAATTTATACAAGGGCTCTGCCATTCCGGTAAGCGCCAGTCTATGTAAATGAAGGAATCGCATTTTTTCTCTCATTTTCTCACTGTTTCGGCCCAATGCTGAGCGAAGCACTAAGTTCTGATCAGATGGCACCACGTACGATGCTCTGACCCCTTTCACGGCATTAATTCCTTGACAAATTCCTGTATTAGTTTAATGTGATGTAATGTGATGTAATAGTAATCATGGCAGACAGGAAACTTATCACCCGCAACCTGAATATCGGCCCCCGGAATGAAACCGGGGGTAAGATCGTACCCATCTATCGTAAAATCATCGACGATTACAAGAGGGCGCTCCTCGAGCATCGCCTCATGCCCGGAGACCGCATCGAGTCCATAAGCGAGCTCCAGCGGAACTATAAAATTTCCCGGGAAACCGCCAAAAAGGTACTCAACCTCCTTGCGGACGAAGGGCTCATCGAGCAGCACGCGGGGAAGGGCTCCTTCGTGGCGCGTCCGGGTGAAAAGCAGACGGTGTGGGGCGTGGTGCTCCCCTTCTACTCCGTCCAGTACGAGGACCTGCTTTCGCGCATCGCCGGCAGGCTCGCGCCCCATGGCCGAGAGCTCAGGCACTTTTGCGACTACAACGGCTGGGAGAACGAGATCCGCATGGTGGGCTCCATGCTCAGGGAGAACTATGAGGCGATCATCGTAATTCCCACCATGGACGAGACGAGGACGAAAGATTTCTACCTGAAAAGGCCCAGCTTCGGCTCACCCATCGTGTTCCTCGATCACACCATGACAAACTACGACTATCCCTGCGTGATACAGAGCTACGACCTGGGACTGGTGCGCGGCATGCGCTACCTTCTCGAGAACACCGGCGGCACCGTGGCCCTCGTCAAGAACGACCTGTGGAGCGGGATGAACATGATCCAGGAGCACCTGGTGGAGACCTATGAGGATTTCCTGGGAAAGCGGCGTCCGGGAACGAAGCCGCTCGTCCTGTCACGGGTAAACGATCTAACCGCGGAATTCGTACGCGCGCGGGGGATCGAGGGGATCTTCTGCTGCGACGACGTGAGCGCGGTGCAGGCGATCGGGCATATGAGGGAGCAGGGTATGCGCATCCCCGGGGACGTGCGCGTCGTGAGCTACGGGAACACGGACATCGCGCGCTTCTTCACGCCCGCAATTACCTCGGTGGACTCGTGCAACGGGGAGATGGCGTCGGCGATAGTGGAGCTCCTGGGCCCGGTGATGTCCGGGGGCGCGATCGAGAACAGGAAGTGCGTGGCGCAGCCCGCGGTCATCGTGCGGGAAACGTAATTACACGGGGAAGGGCGATTCGGCCCCCCGAATATTTCAGGGCGGACAAAAACAACAGCACAAGGAGTGAGACAATGGCCAGGAACGAAAAGCTTTTTGGCGCGATCATCGCGGGAAAGAAGGACGCGGCAGTGGAGGCCGTGAGCGAGGCCGTGGGCGCGAAGCAGGACCTCGAGGCGCTGCTCGAGGAATCCATGATTCCCGCGATGAAGGAGATAGGGGACCGCTTTTCGCGGAACGAGGCCTTCGTCCCGGAGATGCTCGTGGCCGCGCGCGCGATGCAGGCGGGGCTCGCGCTCATCGAGCCCGAGCTCGCGGCCCGGGGGCACAAGCCCCTGGGAAAGGTGTGCATCGGCACGGTGAAAGGGGACCTGCACGACATCGGGAAAAACCTCGTGGCGATCATGCTCAAGGGCGCGGGGTACGAGGTGATGGACCTTGGCGTGGACTGCGACGCGGAGTCCTACCACAAGGCCGTGAAGGAGGGTGCCCAGGCGGTGCTCCTGAGCTCGCTCCTCACGACGACCATGACCTACATGAAGACCGTGATGGAACGGCTCGCGGAGTTCCCGAACGTCAAGGTGATCATTGGCGGGGCGCCGGTGACGAAGGAGTACGCGGACTCAATAGGTGCGCACGGGTACGCGGCGGACGCGGGCGGAGCCGTGGGAGCGGTAAGCGCCTGCCTGGGAAGGGCGTGAGGCGGGCAAATTTTTATATTGGGCGGGGGCCGATGCGCTTTCGCCCGGGAGAATGAAATGAAGATCACTATGAAGCGATGGGTTGAAGACATTATCGCGTCCTCCGACAGAAAGGCGTTCCCGTTCATGGCGGGGACCGGGGCGTCGCTCGCGGGCGTCCGGTTCGCCGATGCGCTGCGCGACGCGGCGAAACAGGCGGCCTGCGTGGGGGCGCTCGCGGCGCGCTACGAGTCGGCGGCATGCATCACGTTCATGGACCTGTCCGTCGAGGCGGAGGCGTTCGGCGGCGAGGCGCGCTGGATGGGGGACGAGACCCCGACCATCACCGGGCGCATCGTGACGGACGCCGCGTCCGCCCATGCGCTCGCGGTCCCGGCCGTGGGCGCGGGGAGGACGGGCGTGTACCTGGAGGCGGCGCGGCTGGCCGCGGAAGGCGCCGACCGGCCGGTGTTCGGCTGCCACATAGGGCCCTTTTCGCTGGCGGGGAGGCTTGCGGGAATGACCGAGGCGCTCCTGGGGGTGCATGCCGACCCGGCGATGCTGCACGCCGTGCTCCGGAAGTGCGCCGTCTTCCTGGGAGAGTACGCACGGGCGTTCAAGGCGACAGGCGTGAACGGCATCGTGATCGCGGAACCTGCCGCGGGCCTCATGTCGCCCGCGCAGTGCGCGGAGTTTTCCTCGCGTTATGTGAAAGAGATTGTTGAATCGGTCCAGGACGACGCCTTCATGATAATCCTGCATAACTGCGGGGCCACCCCGCGCCACGTGGATACCATGGCGTCGACCGGCGCCATGGGACTGCATTTCGGGAACATCGTTGACATGGCCGACGTGTGCGCCAGGGTCCCGCCGCGGGTGATCGCGTGCGGGAACCTGGACCCGGCGCGCGTACTCAAAGACGGGAGCGCCGACGAGGTGCGCGGGAAAACGCTCGAGCTCCTGCACAGGACCGCGGCCTTTAAAAATTTCCTCCTGTCGTCGGGGTGCGACATACCGGCGGCGGCGCCCGTGGAGAACATCGACATGATGTTCAGCATGCTCAATGCGTACAATGAGAAGGAGGCGGCGCGCGTGCGCTGAATTTGTGCTGGTGCCGATCGCGCAGATGGTATAGCCTCTTAGTTACATCATGGGGGATCGGAATGCACACTGCACTGAAGCTGGCGAAGGCGATATCGTTTTCCAAGGGGCTCCGCGTGGGAACGCTCGACGGGTTCGAGCGGCTGATCGCGGGAATCTACGGCAGGCCCGACCGCGTGCCGGTGATCCTCCAGCCCTACATCTATGCGATGAGCCTCCACGGGCTTTCGCCTCAGAGGTTTTTCAGGGAGCCAGCTCCCTTCGTGCACGCCTCGTACAACACGGCGCGGTACTTTGGCGCGGATTCCTGGACGCCGGTCTTCGACTTCTACGACATCGAGGCCGAGGCGCTGGGGCAGGAATTCAACTGGGACGTGCAGATGGAGCCGGGCGTCAACAAGCACAATTTCCTGATCAAGGACAGGAGGGACCTCCTGAGGCTCAAGCCCCCGGTGCCCGGCGAGAGCGGCCGCATGCCCTACGTGCTCGAGTCGTACAGGCTCTATAAGCAGATCATGAACCTGGCGCCCATGTGCTACGCATGCGCCCCCTTCACCCTCGCGGTGCTCGTGCGCGGGCTCCAGGAGTTCCTGGTCGACATGATGGAGGACCCCGCGTTCGCGCACGACCTCCTGGAATTCCTGAGCATGGAGGTCATCGTTCCCTGGATACGCGCGATGATCCGCGCGACCGGCTGCGCGATGGTCGTCATGTCGGACGCACAGGCAAGCCCGCCCATAGCATCCCCGTCCATGCTGCGCGAATTCTGCCTGCCCTACGTCGCGAAAATCAACCGCGCGACCTCCACGCCGCAGTGCACCGTGTGCGACACGGGGACATGGGGAGAGGGAATGGTAAACGATCTACGCGAGGTGCTGGACATAAAGATGGCCATGATGCGCGGCGGCAACACCATGCACTCCACCCGGCCCTATTACCTGCTGGTCTGGCAGGAGGATTACGACAAGGTGGGAATTCCCGCGGTGCGCGCGTACGCGGAAGAGCAGGGGGTCTGCCTCATGCTCAATACGAGCCCGCTGCTCGTCGGCAGCGGCCCGGCGGGGGCGATCGCGGATAAAGTGCGCGCGCTCATCCGGGAGGGGGCCGGAAAAGGCCGGTTCGCGCTCCTCATCAACATGGTGCCGCCGGGCACGCCCGTGGAGCACGTGCACACGGCGGTCGCAGCCGCGCGGCAGTTCGGGCGCTACCCCTTAGCGCGCGATATCGAACGCATGAAATTCGAGATGCCGGCGGTGGAGCCGTTCGAACAATGGGTGAAAAAGAACGGACTGCCGGTGTGAGAGCGGACGGCCTGGTCGCCCTGCGACGAATCGGCATTGACTTTTTCGCGCGATGGGGCGAGCATCCGTTCGAGTGTTTATCGAAACGGGGGTCCATGCTTCGTTACCTGCTCCTCTGGTTCGCGCTTCTCGCCGGCGCCATCCTGAACGCCGGCATCCGCGATTTTACGTACGGCAGGCTCATGGACGCGAACCTGTCGCAC
>CALMJO010000454.1 GCA_937864375.1 uncultured Spirochaetota bacterium | reverse complement strand
GTGAAAAATTTAATCGCGAAGACGCGGCAGGAACGGGAAGGCCGGGCGAGGTTCCTGAGCAGGGGAACCAGCTCGCGGTATTCGGCGATCTCTTTTTTGGCGGCGAAGCTTGCTTCCCATGCGTCTTCGAGTCCCTTGATCTCCCCGTCCGCCTTATTATTCGCTGCGGCCCGGCCTTCCCGTTCCTGCCGCGTCTTCGCGATTAAATTTTTCACGGCCTCGTAGCTTTTATCCTGCTGCCCGGTAATCACCGCGACGTCCTGTTTTACTTTTTGGGACTTGCGCAGGAGGTTGTCGTACCGTTCCCTGATCATGCGGGAGTCGTCGCCGCGCGCGCGCTCGAAATACTCCAGCAGGTATTTTTCGTAATACGACTCAAGTTTTTCCTGCATCCCGGCGGCGGGGACGACGAGCTCTTTCATGAGCCCGTTCAGCCCGTCGTTGAAATCCGCGGCGGTGCCGGTCGCGGCAAGAATGTGTTCCGATATCCTGTCCTCGAACGCGCTCAGGGCGGCGAAATCGCGCCTGAATTCCCTCAGGGCTACGTCCTGCTTCCTCGCGGTTTCCAGCGCGCGGTCCTTTCCGCCGGGGCCGGTCTCCCCGCCCTCCGGGACAAGGGCCTGTATTCCGCGACCAAGGGTTTTCCCCACGCGGCTGAATTCCCCGGCCGTTTTTTCCAGGCGACCGATGATCCGCGACGGCAATCGCGCCTCGTCGTCGGCTGAACGGATGTCGCCGCCAAGCTCGCCGTCCAGCTCTTTTTGCGCGGTGAAGAACTCGAAGAGACCTATGCGAACGCGCATGACATTCATTGAAATTCCCGCGGAACCGCGCTCGTCGACGTTCGCGCCGCCGGAGAGCGCGCCCAGGATGGAAATAAATTTCCTGGTTTCCTCCATGGAGGCGCGGATTTCGTCGCGGCGTGCCCGCAAATCGGCGGCTATCCCCGATAGTTCGTTCAAATACCCTGTCTTGATCCCCTCGAGCTTCCGCCTGGCGTCATCAACCCGTCCCGTCGCTCCCTCAAGCTCGTCCAGGAACTTTTTCTTTCCAGCCTTGTTGACGTCCTTCCTGCTGAATCTGCCCAGGGCTTTCATGAAAAGATCTCGTTCCTTTTCGGTCGTGTCCCTGACGGCGGAGAGCCTGTCTAGAGTGAGCTGGTCGATTTGACGGAGGCGCTCACCCGTGGCCTTTGTGCGCTCCGCGGTCTTGCGGTGGGAATCGAGCAGTGCGGTCAGACTCTTGAGGACCGGATAGACTTCGTATACCTTTTCCGGATTTTTTTCCTCCATCGTCTTTATAATCGAGGCGGAGCTCTGGTTCGTCTTTCTTGCCGCCTCGTTGTACCGGGCCGCGCGTTTTTCAAGTCCCTGGCGGTACGCGCCGTTTTCCTGTGAACCGGCGGGAGCGGATTCGGGAAGCGCGAGACGGTTCAGGATTTTTTTTTCAAATTCCAGCGCGTCTTCGACGGGAAGGTGGGGCAGGAGCAGGATGAGAACGACGAGCGCATCGTCCTCGTAAGAATTGAATCTTTCGTGCAGCTTCGCGAGCGCACCGTCCCTGTCCTTCTCCGTCTTTTCAAGTCCGGTCAGGGTATCCTTCAGGCTCGCGGATATCTTTTCCGCAAACAGCTGCTCGGATTTTTCGAATATTTTCCCGATGACTTCGTGCGCCTGGCGGTTCTCCCGTGGGGAGTCTTTTTGGTTCTTTTGCGAAAGGCCCGGCGAATCGAAGAGCAGCATGACAAGCAGTATCGCGACAGGAGCAATGATGGGATGATGCGTTCTATATCTCATTGGTGATTGGATCCCGTTTCACGGACTTGCCGGCTTGCTTGTATTTCGCCCGGTGTAAATACACCGCGATACATGAATGCCGGCGAAGGAACATTCATTCATGACGGAGTAATTCCGCGATGACTTTTTCAATAAAGCCGCCCGATCCTCCACGTATTCCCGCGTTGCGTGCAACAGGGGGAGCGGGGATGCATGTGAAAAACGCACTTGGGATTGAACCGCCGCACCCTTCCCTGGTGCGATTGCCTCCGCGCCCGGATCCGCCCGCCGGGTAGAAAATAACAAGAAGACCGGAAATAGCAATTATTTTACCGGGATGCGTGAAATAATTTCAGGGCACGGCCGCAGGTCTTGCCGAGCGGGAAAAGCCGCTTCACTGGTCTGAATCCCGGGAGCGAAGATGTTCAAGGCAACGGTCATGCTCTTCACGGGCCTCCCCTGGATGGATGTCCCCTGGAGACCGGTCTCGCTGCCGCGCATCCGCGGGAATCCGGCGCCGGGAACGGGACACGCGTTTCCACGTTATAATCGGACACCCGGCCCGCCCTCATCCTCTCCGGAGGGCGTGGCCGGAAGCGGAGCGGACTCAGGGCGGATTTCCCTTCCCCGCCTTCCACGCATACAGCGCTATCGACGCGGCGACTGCAGCGTTGAGCGATTCCACCGCGCCGCCCATTGGAATGGAGGCGCGGCGCGCGGGAAAGTCCCTGGGAAGGCCCGGCCCCTCGACGCCGGGCAGGAGGAGGAATTTTTCCGGGAATTCGATCCCGGCGACGGGTTCGCCCGTCATGTCCAGTGCGATGAGGGGGCCCCTGTTCCGGGCGCAGATCTCCGGGATGCCGGCGAGCGACGGGCCCCTGAAGAGCGGGGCGGCGAGCACGGCCCCACCCGAGGCGCGGATGCTGCGCGGGTGGTAGGGATGCGCCGCCTCCCTGAGCATGACCACAGCGGCCGCCTCGAACGCGACGGCGCTGCGTATCACCGCCCCCGCGTTCGAGGGGTCCTGGAAGGGGACAAGAAGCGTACAGCCCTCGCGCGGGAGCCCGTCCCATTCGGGGACCTCCGGGACGCGCAGGACCAGCAGCGGCGCATGCGTTTCAAAGGAATCTATTTCGTTGAAAAGCGATTTTTTCAGTATCACGTGGCCGTCGTTGGCGGTGAAGGCCGCGATGAGCGCGTTCATACGGGCGTCGGTCTCGGCGTAGCCGTCAAAGGTGACGAGCGTTTCGGCGCGCTCGGGATAGCGCTCCGCCGTTTCCATCACGAGCTTTTTGCCCGCGATGAGCACGGTCCCCGTTTTCTTTACTGGCTCGCCCCCCGCGAGCCTTTTGAGCTCCTTGAAGCGCCTGTTGTCGGCGGAGGTGATCACGGTCGCCGCGTTCTCCTGGCGCGTGAAAATCCGGTAGGTCGCCTTCTGGAACGAGGAGGTCTTTTCGAACACGAGGAGCCTTCTCCGGTTCGAGGTCGAGGGAATGACGTACTCCCGGTCGTCCACGAGCTGGAAGTGCGCGGCGCGTTCGGGCGCGAGGGCGCCCAGGTCCTCGTCGGCCGAGGGTCCCTTCATGAGGATGACCTTTCCTCCCGGCGGAAGAAAATGGT
>CALMJO010000453.1 GCA_937864375.1 uncultured Spirochaetota bacterium | reverse complement strand
GATCTAGTACGGTCTCGTGGGCTCGGAGATGTGTATAAGAGACAGTTCTGGAACAGCATTCGCGTTTTTTCGAGCTTGGTCCTGAACTTCCCCCTCATATCGTCTTTAAGGGCGACGGCCTGGCCAGCGAAGAGAAGCGCGTAGTAGGCCACCTTCACGTTCAGCATGACCTTCGAACGGACCTTTACCTGGTTCAGGTTTGCCAGCGCGATATTCTGCTTCGCCATGGACTGCCTTGGCTGCTTCGTCCCGTCGTACACGTTATAGATCGCGCTCGCGCCTGCGAAAAGGCCGATGGCGGTATCCTTGCCCGGGATATTGAACCCGCTGGTGGACGTCTTCTCCTTTAATATTTCCACGGTCTTGAACTGGCCGTTCACGATGACGGTGTTGGGGGCCCTGGAAACTCCGTACTGGGCCTCGGCCTTGCTGATCTCCTCCCGTGAGACCCTGATCTCGGGATGGTTTCCCATCGCTATGGAAATACACTCATCCAGCGTGACCCGGTGGTTCTGGGCATGCGCCGACAGGATAGAAAATACACACATCAGGCTGGTTAAGACGACATTGCGCACGTTCATGGAAGTACCCGTTATTATGCTCGGAAAGCAGGTATAAGAGTATCATGAATGCATACTCACAATCAGCCTGTCAATCATATAAGGTTGCGGCAGGCAATTAAAGTTCAGGGACGCCACGCCCCCCTCCGGGCCCCTGGCCACGGGCGAAGTCCGTCATTATCCCGCCGCCATTCCCCTTACTGCCCGTCTGCGTTCGTCCATGAGGGGTGATTCCTCATCAACGGTTCTTTTTCCCCGTGTCTCCAAAAAATATATTGACACTGCCCCTCATTCGCTTATTAAGGTTACGTTCAAGGCTGCTGGCGTAGCTCAATCGGTAGAGCAGCTGATTTGTAATCAGCTTGTTGGGGGTTCAATTCCTCTCGCCAGCTATCGCGAGGTGAGGTTCCCGAGCGGCCAAAGGGAGCAGACTGTAAATCTGCCGGCGATGCCTTCGAAGGTTCGAATCCTTCCCTCACCAAAAAAGCTACCTTCCGGTAGCTTTTCGTTTTTTATACCCGTCAAGGATTCTTCAGCTTGCAAGCCGGTTGAGATCCCCGAGCATCTTGCTGATCTCACCGTCCTGAAGACCATGTGCCCGCGCGCCCTGCTCGATGGTCTCGTAGGTGGCGATATGACACCCGATGCAATGAAGTCCATAACCCGCGAGAATCTGTCCCGCCTGGGGGAAGGATTTTATGAGTTCTCCAAAGGTCATCTCTCTGGTAATCTTGTCCTGCATTGAACATGCCTCCTAGTTTAGTTGAATAAATATAAAAAACCGGGTTCCTGTCGTCCATATTTTTTTAAAATTTTTCCATAATAACCGGGATTTAGCGTTTTTCAATTGCACAGAAGATCGGTTTACTATTATCCCCTTAGGGAAACGACGTGCCTGGGAGCGTAACACGATGATTACGGAAAATGACAGGGAGCGCTACAAGAGACAGATCATGATTCCCGGCTGGGGCGAGGCCGCACAGGAAAAGCTCGCGCGCGCTACGGTGTTCATCGCCGGGACCGGCGGTCTGGGAAGCCCCGTCTCGATGTATCTGGCCGCCGCGGGGGTCGGCACCCTGGTCCTGTGCGATTCCGATTCAGTCGAGCTTTCCAACCTGAACCGGCAGGTGCTCCACAACGATTCCCGCATAGGCCGCCGCAAGGTCGAGTCGGCCATGGAAACGCTCCACCGGCTCAATCCTTCCCTCAGGATAATCCCCATCCGGGAAAGAATCACCCGCAAGAACGCCTCTTCTCTGACGCACGGTGCCCAGGTTCTCATGGATTGCCTTGATAATTTCGAGGCGCGCCACTGCCTTAACAGGGTATCAGTAAAATCGGGAATACCGCTCGTCCATGCCGGCATTGAAGGGCTCCAGGGGCAGATCAGCTTTTTGAATCCGCCGCGCACCCCCTGCCTCGCGTGCTTTCACCCCGGCAGTCCCAGGAAGAAGCCTGTCCCCGTTCTGGGTGCGACCGCCGGAATCATGGGGTCACTCCAGGCCACCGAGGCGATAAAATATTTGACGGGGATAGGCGGGAATCTGGGCAACCGGCTGCTGTTCTGGGACGGAATGGAAATGCGCTGGGCGTCGATCGCCGTTTCCAGAAATCCCAAATGCAAAGTGTGCCGCTCACTCGGTGTCTGAGCGTCCGCAATCGGTTCCCGGTCGACCCTTGCAGCGACCCTCATTCATGTGAATGATTTCCATTATTGCGCGATGGATCGTGGAAATGGCGTGTACTACCCGGAATGATTACGAATCAATTTTTCATCTCATTCGAATTTAAACCTGAATTCCCACCGGCATGAGCCCTTTTCATGCATCATGCATTTCCTGCCGGCCGGAGACAGTTCATACGAAACACCAAGGGCATCGAGCCATCCCAGGAGCCTCTCTATAATCCCGCATTCGTACGCGTCGATGGCACCGATTTTCTTTATTCCATCGTACGCGAAGCAGCTTGGCATCTCCCAGGTAAGGATATTCTTTTCCGGGTATACAAGATGGAAATCCATAAACCTGGCCTTGATCAGATCGGCCCCCTCTTCGAAAACCTTTACCAGGTCGTTAAATGTCAGGACCTTATCCATGCCCATTGCTTTGGTGATTCTCCTGGCCTCGATCATGGACATCATTCTCACCGCCTGCCGGTTTATCTTGTTGGTCGCTTCCATCCCGCATTCCTGCAGGCAGTTATAAAACCACATCGCATCATGGGTCATCCACCCCTTGATCAGGAGTTCCTTGACATCATCCTTGCTCATCACTTCCATCAGGTTCATGCCCTACCTCCCTGTATGTCATAGTTATGCCCAGTATACATAAATACAACTTATAAGTCAAGTTATACTTTTTCAACTTGTGGGTTTATTTGTTGACAACCTTCGGTAACGCACAATAATGACCAAACAAACACGTACTACGCATGCGCTGGAGCGGTCAATCACGCGCATTGCCTGGCGCGTGCGGGAGACCGGCATGGGCAAGATCGGGAAAAGCGAGCAAATCGTATTCGGTGTTTCGAAGGTTGGCCCCAAGGGCCAGATAATCATCCCTGTGGAGTTGAGAAACGAACTGGGCATCAAGCCGGGTGACCAGCTCGTCGTCGCGCGCAGCAGCGAAGGGGACGGCGTGCTATTGCTGAAGGCTCAGGTACTGAACGACCTGCTCAAAAATACCCGGTATTACACGCAGTGACGCCTGTCAGGGTTCCACCTGCCGAGCGCTACCCAACGCACGCGAGAGAAAGGCGGGATCACATGACCCCGCCTTTCCTTTTCCACCATGCGGACTGCTTCACGTTTCGTGAAGGTGAGTGCGAACCGATCGCAGAGATTACAACCTCTCGATCAACACCGCCGCGCCCATTCCGCCGCCGACGCACAGCGTCGCGATGCCCCAGCGCTTGTTGCGGCGCTTCAGCTCGTTGATGAGCGTAACGATCAGACGCGAGCCGGTGCATCCCACCGGGTGACCGAGCGCTATGCCCGATCCGTTCACGTTGACGATGGAACGGTCGAGCCC
>CALMJO010000452.1 GCA_937864375.1 uncultured Spirochaetota bacterium | reverse complement strand
TCTGGATGACGGCATGCCGTCATGCAAAACTTACACGAAAATAGGCATTGTTATGCCTCAAATTAGACTTACAATGCAGGATGGTCTATATTTTCATGCTTTCTGGATGACGGCCTGCCGTCATAGTGAACTTATTTGGAATAACGATGATCTTTCCACGCACGTTTCCGGGAAAGGGTCAGAGCCCGCTCTGCCGATGAGTTGGTTCCAGGATTAAGCCAATCCGCGAAAATCCGTGAAAATCCGCGGCCAAAACAAAGTCATTGAGCCACGGATTAGCGCAGATAAATACACCGGAATTATCCATTTTTTTAAAATTATATTGACACTGTCCACCGGTTACTGAATATAGTTCATATATTGAATGTTATTCAATACATGATCCCCAGTTGGAGGCTCTTATGCCTAAAATGACCCCGTCGGAAGCTTTTACTGAAACCCTGGTCGCGGAAGGAATAACCGACATCTTTGGCATCGTCGGAAGCGCCTACATGGACGCCCTGGACCTTTTCCCCACCGCGGGAATCCGCTTCATCTCCGTGGCCCACGAACAGGCGGCCGCGCATGCCGCGGACGGATACGCCCGCGTCACCGGCAGACCCCAGACCTGCATCGCGCAGAATGGTCCCGGCGCGGCGAACTTTATTTCGGCCGTCACTGCGGCCTTCTGGGCCCATTCGCCCGTCGTCGCCATCACGCCCGAAGCCGGGAGCATGGGCATAGGCACGGGCGGCTTCCAGGAGCTCGACCAGATGCCCTGGTTCGAGAAATGCACCAAGTACCAGGTGCGCGTGAACCGTCCGGAGCGCATGGCCGAGCTTACGCGCCGCGCCTTCTACATGGCCAAGCTCATGTGCGGGCCCACGCAGCTCAATATACCCCGGGACTTCTACTATGGGGACATTAACTGCGAAATATTCAAGACCGACGAGGTCCACTACGGGAGCGGGACCGACGACCAGGTAAAGAAGGCCGCGCAGATGCTCGCCCAGGCGAAGTACCCGGTCATCCTGGCCGGCGGAGGGGTCTCCATGGCGGGCGCCCACGGCGAAACCGCCGCGCTCGCCGAATACCTCACCGCCCCGGTGGTGAACACCTACCTGCACAACGACACATTCCCCGCAGGCCACGAGCTCGCAACGGGGCCCATCGGCTACTGCGGATCAAAGGCGGCCATGCGCTGCATCGCGAAGGCCGACGTGGTCCTCGCGCTGGGAACGAGGCTGGGGCCCTTTGGCACCCTGCCGCAGTACGACATAGACTACTGGCCCAAAGACGCGAAGCTCATACAGGTCGACTGCGACGGCACGCAGCTGGGCATCTCCAAGAAGATCGACCTGGGCGTACTCGCCGACGCGCGTGAATTCGCGAAGGCACTCCTCGCCGCCCTCAAGGCCATTGACCAGAAACGCCAGAAAGACTCGGCGAGGCTCGCCGACGTCGCGAAGGAAAAAGCGGTTTGGAAGGAAGAGCTCGACGCCTGGTCATCATCGACCAACGCGCTCATGCACCCGCGCCGTTTCATAAAAGAGCTCACGGACGCCATACCGGCCGGCTCCATCGTCGCCACCGACATCGGCAACAATTCCTCCATGTGTAACAGCTACCTGAAATTCACAGGACCGAAGCAGCACATCAGCGCGCTCTCGTGGGGAAACTGCGGCTTTGCCTACGGCGCCGCGATGGGCGCGAAGTTTGGCGCGCCCGGTACGCCGGTGTTCGCCCTCCAGGGCGACGGCGCGTACGGCATCAGCGGCCTCTCCGAGGTGATGACGGCGGTCAGGGAGAACATCCCGGTGATCGCGGTCGTGTTCAACAACCACGAGTGGGGCGCGGAGAAAAAGAACCAGATCGACTTCTTCAAGAGCCGCTTCGTGGGCGCCGATCTTCTCGCCAATCCCGACTACGCGCAGCTCGCAAAGGACATGGGCGCGGTGGGCTTCAAGGTGGACAACTACGCCGACGTCAAGGACGTGGTGAAGGAAGCCGTGAAGTGCGGCAAGCCCGTCGTCATCAACGCGGTCATCGAGGGCGGGGAGAAGGTGCTCGCCGAGCCGTTCCGCCGCGACGCGTTCAAGCCGGCCGTGCGGCACCTTGCCAAGTACAAGCACCTGAGCATGGTGTGAGCGATGGCGCGGTAGCATGAACATCCTGGTCATCAACGCGGGGAGCAGCTCTCTCAAGTTCCAGCTCGCCGACGGCCTCACCGGCGAGGTGAAAATCCGGGGGCATTACCTGGACATAGGCGAGTTCGTCGCGAAGCCTTCGTCGACGAGGAAAATCTCCGCGGGTGACCGGGATGACGCACGTACCATCGCCAAGATCGACCACGCGCAGGCCGTGCGGGACATGCTGGACGTCCTGCGCGACCACGGGCATGTACGCGACGAATCGGACCTCGCCGCCATAGGGCACCGCATCGTGCACGGCGGCGAGCGCTTCACCGGCGCGACGCACATCACCCCCGAGGTGCTGGGCTACATCGAGGAGGTGTCGGTACTCGCGCCGCTGCACAATCCCGTGGCCCTCACCTGCATCCGGGCCCTCGCGGACGGGCTTCCCCGCACGCCGCACTACGCGGTGTTCGACACCGCGTTTCACCGGACCATCCCCGCGCACGTCTTCCTGTACGGTCTTCCCTACGAGTTGTACACAAAGTATGGAATAAGGAAATACGGGTTCCACGGGACGAACCACGCCCATGTCGCGCGCCAGGCGTCCGTCGTCCTGGGGCGCGCCCTGGATGAACTCAACATCATCACCTGCCACCTGGGCAACGGGCAGAGCGTCTGCGCGGTGAAGAAAGGGAAAAGCGTAAACACCTCAATGGGGTTCACCCCGCTGGAGGGACTTCCCATGGGAACCAGGAGCGGGTCCTTTGACCCGGAAATTATTTTTTTCCTGATGAAGCGCGGTCACGCGCCCGGGGAGATCCAGGACATGGTCAACAAGAGGTCCGGGCTCCTGGGCGTGTCGGGCATAAGCAGCGATTACAGGGTCATAGAGGAGCGCGCGAAGGGCGGCGACGCGGCCGCGGTGCGCGCGCGCGACATGCTGGCCAACCGCATCGTCAGTTTCATCGGAGCATACACCGCGGAGATGGGCGGGGTGGACGCAATCGTCTTTTCCGGGGGCATAGGCGAGAACTCGAGCGACCTGCGCGGGCGGGTGCTGGGGCACTT
>CALMJO010000451.1 GCA_937864375.1 uncultured Spirochaetota bacterium | reverse complement strand
CATACAGATGAAGCTTGAAAAACGAAAGGCAGGAGAATACTCGGCAAAAAAGAAGAAAATAAACAACGGCATTTCCCTGGTGTATTACAGGCTTTTCAATGCGCTCTACTGGCTCATGTGCAATTACGCCGGGAAAGTGATTTCCCTTATGGATCCGGAAATGGACCGGTATCTTGGGGTAAGCGACGAAGAGCGCCCGGGCAGGCGAAAAAAACGCATCCTGGCGCAAAAAGCGGATGAGCAGGCGGTAAAAGAAGGCCTTGAAAAAGAGGAAGATAAAAGCGATCCGGAGATACCTGACGAGGTAAAAATCGGCCTGAGGGTGATGTCCAGGCTCGACATGAAGCAGCTTCAGGATAGGTACGAGGTGGACAAACACTTCAAAGTCATCTACTCGAACGATAAGGTATTGGCAATCTTCCTGCTGTTCCAGGAATTCGACGAAGAATACTCGTCGGTTCTGACCACCAACAAGATCAAATACAATGTGGTGTTCACGCCCGAGGGCAAGATCGATTTCAGGTTGCGTATGCTCGACCTGTATAACGGGCTCAGGAAATGCACTCCCCAGTTCAAGGATTATGCGGAGATCATGGAGGCGCGCGAAAAGACTAAAAACGAGCGCCCGACCAGCAACGCGCAGTACATCGACTTCTCCAAAAGAATCCAGGAGATGGAGAAAAGGAGGAACGCCAGCGGGAAGACTCTCAGGGGAGTCATTGCCGGGTTCATGGAAAAATGCATCGGGGAATTGAGGATACTCATCGATGACATGAACAATCAGCAGAAGATCGTGGAAAATCCCCAGGAAGAGCTTCATTTTGAGCAATCCATCGAGGGAATTAAAAAGGTCCAGGGAAGGAAAATATACGAGGCGATTAATGCGGCATATTGTTTCGCGTCGGCGTTCCTGTACCGGCTGGGCAATGATGGCGACCTTGCAGGAGACCTCGACTACAAGGAAGGGGAAGGGCCGCAGACCATTGCCGATGAGCACGATGAAGATGATGCGGCCCAGTCCGGAAAAAAGCCGCAGAAGACTAAAGAAAGCGAAGAGGGCGACAGCATCATCCGTGAACTTGATGACCTTGTTTGACCCTTGCCATCTCATCCTCCCGGCGAATGAGAATATGCTCCCTGGAATCACGCAGATCCGGATCACGAAAAAATATAATACCGGGGCTCGCCAGCAGCTGGGTCGTTTCCTGTTCAGTTAGCATCGCAATTACTTCTGAAAGAGACGCTATCGTCCCTTCCCGCTTGGCTCCCACCGCGGGACCTTTTCCCACGCTGAATCCCGCCTCGAGCATCGCCTTCCGGACATGCCGTGCACATGAATACGTTGTCAGGATTCCGGAAGGAGTTATTATTCGCGCCATCTCACGAAAATAATCCACGCTCCAGAGCTCGGGATTCTTTGCGGGAGAAAATGCATCCTGGAAGATTGCGTCAAAGTGGGCCCGCGGAAGGGCCTGGATGCTTTCACGCGCATCTCCCTTCGTGATCGTAAGGGAGTATCGCTCATCCACATAAGCTCCGAACTCCAACGCGTGGAGCACTGTCCTGTACAATGCATCCCGGGAATCGTGGAATCTTATTTCCTTAAGGTGCGGGAGTGCCGATGAATCTCTTTCCAGGGAAATAATCTTAGTGAACATCGGCCACTCAAGCCTTGCCATTTCCTGAAGCAGCGCCAGGCAATTATACCCGAGACCAAAGCCGACGTCGAGGACACGCACTTCTTCCTTTTGATGCCCAAGAATTCCGGAAGGAATAATATGCTTGCGGACGGCCTCGTCGTACGCGCCGGAGCTCGAGTGCATTGCCTCGTCGAATTCGGACGAATACAGTGTCAGGCTTCCATCGTCGGTGAGCACCATCCGATAGCGGGGGATCGATTCACTTTTTCGCCCTGTCATTTTCCTGCAGCCTGGCTATTACTTCGCTCATGTCGAGACCGGCAATCGCAATTCTCTTATTTCTGCCGGATGCCCCTCTTGCAATTTCTATATGCGATTTTGGAACACCCAAAGCTTTGGCAAGCAGGCGAATGCACTGCTCGTTGGCCTTGCCGTTGACGGGCGGAGAATTGAGATATAGCTTAACATTGGAGGATTGATCCAGAACAACCGTGCTCCGGGAAGATTTAGGGGCTACCTTGATATCAAGCAACGTTTTTTTTATGACCATGCCGGCGCCTCACCGTCAATTGGATGGCGAGCCGCAGTGTATTTTTTATTTGACGCCTCGTCAAGATGAAACTCATTTGAAAAGGCGCTCTGATGGAGGAAGAATCTTGAAAATAGTATCGCTTGAAAACGGCCCTTTCATGGTAAACAGCTATCTGATCATTAACGAAGATACGCGATCATCTTTTATCATAGATCCCGGAAGCGACGTGGTGTCCCTGCTCGATCACGTCAGGAACGAGAACCTGGCCCTCGAGGCGATTTTGGCGACGCACGCGCATATAGACCACGTCGCGGGGGTAAACACGGTAAAGGCGCGCTATGACGTTCCATTATGCGTTAATGTCCTTGAGCAGGAGATAATCTCAAGCGTATCAGTACAGGCGCGCATGTTCGGCGTGGCTGATCCGGGAAAGGTGATTATAGATAAGACTCTCCCTGGAGAAGGAGATTTTACGGTAGTGGGAATTACGATATCAATTCTCCATACCCCGGGCCATTCACCTGGGTCTCTATCGTTTTACTTCGACGGCGTGGTATTCTGCGGCGATTCCCTGTTTAATTTTTCCATAGGACGGACAGACTTGCCTGGAGGAAATTATGGACAACTAATATCCGCTATCGAGACGCGGCTCTTTACACTTCCTGATGAAACGAGGGTATTGAGCGGGCATGGTCCTGAAACAACCATCGGCCAGGAAAAGCGGATGAACCCTTTTTTCTAGGATTTTCTGTAATTCCCATAAAAAGAAAGAGGAAGGAATTTCAATGAATTCTTTCCTCTTTCTCTTCAAGTAGGTAAACTTAGTTGGTACACACAGTACCGAATTCTGAGCACCCCTCGGTGCGTTAAATCGTACGGCAACTCCTGTCTGAACCCTACGACTTAATCTCTGAATAGAATATATACAATATTGCCGGAGAGTCAAATGTTTTTAAAAAATTATGTTAAAAGCTTTTCAGTGCAGCATCTACGGTGCTGAACACCTTTATGACCGAGGAAACCTTGGTGAGCTCAAGGACCTTTTCGACTTCCTGTTGCGGTGCCGCGAGCCTCAGCATCGATTTCAGGCTCTGGTTGATATTCAGGAATATACCGATTCCGGAGCTTGTAATTATCTTAACGTCCGAAAGGTCAAGCACGAGCTTCTTTATTCCCTTATTAACGATCGCCTGCTGAAGCTTCTCCTTGAGCTCAGGTACGTCAAGCGTAAGCACCTCGCTTGTGGTAATTTTCGCGACACACATGCCTTCACCAAGTTCCTTTAACTCAAGCATGATAATCTCCAATTAGATAGTTTCATACATTGATGAACAATTCTTTCAATAGGTCAATTACTATCGGAAGTGAAGCGCAGTTTTTTTTACTTTAGGGCTGCCTGGGCCTCTGCCCGTAAATTCTGTGCCTGAATAAGGTGCGATATTCGTATTAGTACTGTTATGAAAAATGGTTTCAAAATGATGCTTCCGGTTCAAAAGTGCCTTTCCGGGGAAGACATATCCATGCTGGCCGATTCGGAGCTGATCGCAGCAGTATTGGCTTCTGGCACAAAGGGCAGAGACGTAGTATCGATTTCCGAGGATCTCTTGAGGCAATTCAACGGCCTGTCCGGCATACAGGATTCCGGGATAAGGGAATTGTCCGAGGTGAATGGTATAGGACCGCACAAATCAGTACGCATTCATGCCTCGTTCGAGCTCGGCAAGAGAATGCTGGTGAGGAAGCATCACACTGTCGCAGTCGATACGCCGGTCAAGGTATGGAGACTGCTGCAGCCGGAGATGGCATGTCTGCTGCATGAGGAGTTCAGGGTGCTTATACTGAACAATAAGAACATGCTGATCAAGAACTGCAAGGTGTCGGTCGGAACCATTTCGGAGGCGCTTGTGCATCCAAGGGAAATATTCAGGGATGCGATTCGCGAGGCCGGAGCCTCCATCATTATCGCACACAATCACCCGTCGGGCGTCCTTGTGCCGTCGCGGGAAGATGTAAGCGCGACGGTCAGGATCAGGGATGCAGGAAAAATAATCGGGATAGAGCTTCTTGATCATGTTATCATCGGCGGGAATTCTTATCTTAGCATGAAGGAAGGAGGATTCATATAAGCCAGGAAGGGAAAGCGGGGAGGCGCGCCGTGCTGATCGACAGCTCATCGGCGATACTCCTGTATAAGACCGGACTCATGGATGCGTGTGGAAGGGCATATACGCTCGTCATTTCACGATCGGTGATGAACGAGCTCATCGTTCCCGGGCATGAGGGAGCCGAATACTTTGCGAGATTCATTTCCGAGGGGTCAATGATAGTTTCACATGAATACAGGGGATGCCTGCTTGACCTTCCGCTCGCGGGAGGGGAGAGGGATATCGTGCTCCTGTACCTGAGCGGGCAGGGCGAATTCATCATTATCGATGACGGGCAGGGAGCGGCCTATTGCCGGGCGAATCACATTCCTTACATCAATGCCCTTTTGATTCCGCTGGCGTTGGAGTACGCCGGCAAAATAGCAAGCGGCAGCTCACGGCACTGTCTGAAAGCATTGCTTGATTTGGGGCGCTATTCTCGGGAGGTGAAGGAATACGCGGCGCACTGCACCGCGAAAATGCTCGAGAGCTTCATGCCCTGATCAGACCAGGGCAGGTACCCTCTCCCCGATCTTGCGGACTATATCCGGGGTGATGTCGGTAATGCAGGTGCAGCCCGTGAGTATCATCGCCTGTTCGAGCTCCTGCTTGATGGTGTTCAGGTAAAACGATACGCCCCGCGCGCCCATGCCCACCGCTGCAATGGCAATGGGCCGCCCAATGAGCACGTATTCCGCGCCAAGTGCCAGCGCCTTGAGGATGTCCACCCCGTTCCTGAATCCTCCGTCGATCATGATGCGGATGTGCCCCCGCACCTCGCGCACGATTTCCTCGAGAACGTCCATCGATCCCGCCATCTGGTCAAGCACGCGGCCACCATGGTTTGAAACGATAATCGCGTGGGCGCCTGCCTCAACGGCCATGGAAGCGTCGCGCACGGTCATGATTCCCTTGAGGATGAAGGGGAGCGAGGTTGCAGAAATGAGCTGTCGCAGGTCACCCAGGCTCTTGGGGCCCACGGCCTGGTTTTTCATCTTCATGGTTTTGAATACCACCGCGTCGATGTCCATGCCCACCGCCACCGCGTTCGCCTTTTGCGCGGCCTGTATGCGCAGGAGAACTTCTGTATTGTCGCTGCGGGGCTTGAAGATGGGCACGCCCATCCCGCGGGCGTCGGCAAGCGCGTGAAGACCTATCTTGTACTTGTCCGGCGTCGCGCCGTCCCCCACGAATGCGATGGTGCCGGCGTTGAGGCAGCCGTTTACGACGGCAATGTTGTAATCGAGCTCATCCATGGCGCTGCCCATGTTCGTCCCCATTCCGGTTATGGGCGCGGCCATGACCGGCATTGAAAGACGGTTCCCAAAGAACACCGTTGAGGTGTCCGGTTCAGTTACGTCGTGGATGAGCCTGGTGTTGATCTTGTAGTTCTGAAGGGACTCGGTGTTCCTTTTGAACGAAGCGCCGGTGCCTATTCCGCCCATTCCGGGGACGCCGCTCGCGCAGTCTTTTCCGTCGCAGGTCTTGCAGGCATAGCATGTTTTTTTAAAGCGCTCGCGCGCCGATACGCGTATAGCTTCCATTGACAGTTCGGCTTCCTCGAACACCTCTATGGAAATAAGCTCCATGGCCTTCGAGACGGCGTCCTCCGCCGCCGCAAGCGAATCGGCGACCGCGATTATATGCCCTGCCTTCTCAACGTTGGATTTTGGAACGACGACGGTGTCGCCCGGTTTGACGTTAATGAAAATCTCGGCGACACCGGGCACCTTGTGAGCCTCCTCGATTCCGACTATGCGGCGGACGATTCCGGGCCTGGTGATGAGGGCACGTTCGATCGACACGCGGTTATGGATGGGTTCGAGGTTGCTCGGCTCCTGCCCTACCGCGATTTCGATCGCGGCCTTCATTAAATCGATGCCCGTGGAGAGCGGGAAGGTATACGCGGACATGAAGCCCCCGGAAAGCCTGGCGGCGAGCTCGCCTATCATGGGCCCGTGTTTCGTGATCTTGATGTCGCCCTTCGCGCATCCAATGGAAATGCCAAGCGCTTTGATTCCCTTGCGCATTACCTCGCATGCAGCTTCTTGGATCTCCGCGGGCAGTTGCGACGGCATGGTGTGCCCGGTTTCGACGAAGTAGGGAGGATACTCGATGATTCTGTCCGCGATACCGGTGAATGTTACCTCGTTATTGAATACCACGGCATCGATGGAGAGCTCCTGGCCTTCCATGTATTCTTCGATAATGAGCTCACCGCTGGGTGAAGCGCTCTTGGCGAGTTTGAAGGCGTCCGCGATCTGACCCTTGCCGTCAATGCGGCTGACGCCGCGGGCACCCATGTTGTCTGTGGGCTTGATCACCAGGGGGAAGCCGAGGATAGTACACGCCCGTTTCGCATCGGCAAGCGACCATACGGGGAGGAAGTTGGGGCAGGGAACGTTGTTCATCTTGAAGCGCATTCGCATTTTTATCTTGTTCGTCGCCGCTTCGGCATTGTCGAACTTGATGCCGGGTAGATTGAGCGCGCTGGCCACGGCGGCAACGGTCGTGGATGCGTCGGTCCCCACGGTGAGGACGCCGTGGATGGGGGTTATCTCGTTCTGGGATTTCGCGACGCGCACCGATCCCTGGACGTCACGCGTGCTCATTACGATGGGGATGTCGGCGTACTTCATTCCCATGGCGTGCTGGTTATAGTCGGTGACGATGACCTGGAATCCCATTTTCTTGGCGGCCTGGATGGCGGGAACTTGAAGGAGTCCTCCCCCGATAATCATGATGGTTTTCTTCATGGCCTGCCTCCTGCGCGTGGATGAAGGCGCGCACAACGAACAAACGAACTCATTATGTCACACCGTAGTGCTTTTAGTATCGGCAGATCTGCGGAAAAAATGAGTGTTTTTCCGGAAAAGAGACTAAGGGATGATTCGCCAGTTATGACGATGCGCGATTCTGCGCAGGTCGTAACGAGGGGACACACAAACAGGGGTGCCAACCATTTCCAGCACGGGAAGATCGGCGGGGGAATCGGCGTAGTAGAAGCATTTATCCAGGGGGATGCCCATTGCCGCGCAGTAGGCCCTGGCACGGTTGAGCTTTTCGGGACCGTAGCAGTATTTTCCGTTAACCTTCCCGGTGAAAAGGCCGTTGTGGACTTCCAGCGTGGTGCAGAGGCACTCGTCCAGTGAAAGGTGCCGCCTCAGCGGCTCGCACATGTAGACCATGGACGCGGAAAGTATCACGGTTAGAGCGCCCTTTTCCCGGTGGAAATTGACTTCCTGGACGATTGACGGACGCATATGCCCCACCGCCACTTCGCTGAAAAAGCTCTCCGTGAAATCGCGCATCTTTATTTCCGGCCAGCCGGAGAACTTGAGGGCCCACTTGTCGAATATCTCGACTGAGTTGAGCAGGCCGAACCTGTGCATCATTGATATGGTGATGCCGGAGAGGAGCTCCCTGTGGCTGATCACGCCGTGCCTGTAAGCGTACTTGATAAAAAGCCTGCCGCTGCTGGTATCCAGCATGGTGTGGTCGAGGTCGAAAAAGGCGATATAGCTCTTCATGGCAAGGGATTCCTGCATCTGCTGTCCGGGTCACTATCCGGGCCGGATTGAGCATTTGTCAAAGAAAAATATTCGCCGTACTTGAATATTTAATTTGACAATTTGCCGAACGATGCGATAAGAATGAGCCTTAAGATGGAAGGGCTCAAGCGAAAAGACCTGCTGGATATTCAGTCGCTCACTACTGAAGAAATCACCCTTATTTGCAAATCCGCGCGCTATTTCAAGGACCTGTTCACCCGTTCAATCAAGACCGTTCCGGTGCTTCGCGGAAAAACCGTCTGCACGCTCTTTTATGAACCATCCACGAGAACCCGCATCAGCTTCGAGCTCGCGGCCAAGCGCCTTTCGGCGGACCTTATTAACGTAACCGTTGCGGCCTCCAGTGTGGTGAAGGGGGAATCCCTTATCGACACGGTGCATACGCTCGAGGCCATGAAGGCCGATTATATCATAATACGACATGCGGCGTCCCTGGCGCCGCATTTTTTATCTAAAAACATCAATGCCTCGGTAATCAACGCGGGAGACGGGTTCCACGCGCATCCCACGCAGGCGCTCCTGGACGCCTATTCCATTCTCGACAAGCGGGGGAGCCTGGAGGGTCTTTCAATAGGAATCGTGGGGGACATCAAGCATTCCAGGGTCGCGCGCTCCGATATCGAGGTATTCAAGCGCCTGGGCGCCAGAGTCATACTATGCGGTCCTCCCACGCTGGTCCCCGACGAGTTCTCGGCGTACGGGGTGGAGATATCGTACAATCTCGACGAGATCATACCGGAGCTGGACGTGATTAACATGCTGCGGCTGCAGAGAGAGCGGCAGAAGGGCTCGCTCTTCCCGTCAATACGCGAGTACCACCAGCAGTTTGCGCTTACGGTCGACCGCCAGAAGCGCGGGAAGCAGGACCTCATCGTGATGCACCCGGGCCCGATCAACAGGGGGATCGAAATCGACCACCAGGTCGCCGACAGCCCAAGCTCGATAATCAATGAGCAGGTAACGAACGGGATCGCCGTGCGCATGTCGATCTTCTACCTGCTCGCGGGCGGCACGCCGCTCGAGGAAATGGAAAAGGTTTAGCAGGCCATGGATATAATCATCAAGAACGGCAGGGTGCTCGATCCCGAATCCGGGTTCGAAGGAAAGATGGACGTGCGCATCAGCGGCGGCAGGGTGGCTGACATCGCCCGTTCAATCTCGCCCCCCCCCGGCTACGAGGTGATTGATGCAGAGGGCTGTCTTGTCCTCCCGGGGCTCATAGACATGCATGTTCATTTCCGCGAGCCGGGAGGCGAGGACGAGGAAACCGTCTACGGAGGCTC
>CALMJO010000450.1 GCA_937864375.1 uncultured Spirochaetota bacterium | reverse complement strand
GGCGTGAAGAAAGGGGACACGGTAATCGTCTATATGCCCATGGTCCCCGAGGCGGCGGTGGCGATGCTCGCATGCGCGCGCATAGGCGCCGTGCACTCCGTCGTGTTCGGGGGATTCGCGCCCAACGAGCTTGCCATCCGCATCGACGACGCCAAGCCCGTGCTCATGGTGTCGGCCTCGTGCGGGATCGAGGGCAAGAAGACCATCGAGTACAAGCCGCTCCTGGACAGGGCGATCGAGCTCGCCGGCCACAAGCCCCGGCACTGTATCATCTACCAGCGCCCGCAGTGCGCCGCGCCGCTCGTCGCCGGACGCGATCATGACTGGGTGGAAATAACGAAAAGCGCGAAGCCCGCGGACTGCGTCCCCGTCGCGGCGACGGACCCGCTCTACATCCTCTACACCTCGGGCACCACGGGAATTCCCAAGGGCGTCGTGCGCGACAACGGCGGCCACGCGGTGGCGCTCACCTGGAGCATGAAAAACATCTACGGTGTCGAGCCGGGCGAGGTCTTCTGGGCCGCATCGGACGTGGGCTGGGTCGTGGGACATTCCTACATCATCTACGCCCCGCTCCTCTACGGCTGCACGACGGTCATGTACGAGGGAAAGCCCGTCGGTACTCCCGATCCCGGCGCGTTCTGGCGCGTGATCAGCGAGCACGGCATAAGCGTGCTCTTCACCGCGCCCACGGCCTTCCGCGCGATCAAGAAGGAGGACCCGAACGGCGAGCTCATTAAAAAGTACGACCTTTCGAAATTCCGCTACCTCTTCCTCGCGGGCGAGCGGCTCGATCCCGACACCTACTTCTGGGCGAGCGAGAAGCTCACCCGTCCCGTGATCGACCACTGGTGGCAGACGGAGACCGGCTGGGCCATCGCCGCCAACTGCATGGGGCTCGAGGCCTTCACGGTGAAGGCGGGCTCGCCCACGAAGCCCGCGCCCGGCTACCAGGTCGAAATACTGGATTCCGACGGCAAGGTCCTCCCGCGCGGGACCGAGGGCGTCGTGGCGATCAAGCTTCCCCTGCCTCCCGGGACCCTGCCCACGCTCTGGAAGAACGACGACAAGTACCGCGAATCGTACCTCGACATCTTTCCCGGCTATTACTTCACCGGGGACGGGGGCTACTACGATGCGGACGGCTACATCTACATCATGGGCCGCGTCGACGACGTGATCAACGTCGCGGGCCACCGCCTTTCGACGGGCGCGATGGAGGAGATCATCGCGAAACACCCCGACGTCGCCGAGTGCGCGGTCGTGGGCGCCGCCGACACCTTCAAGGGCCAGCTCCCGGTCGGGTTCGTGGTGCTCAAGGCGGGCGTCACGCGCGGCGAGAAGGACATCCAGGGAGAGCTCGTGAAGATGGTGCGCGACCAGATCGGCGCGGTAGCCTGCTTCAAGGAATCGGTCGTGGTGAAGCGCCTGCCCAAGACGCGCTCGGGCAAGATCCTGCGCGCCACCATGCGCAAGATCGCCGACGGCGAGCAGTACAGCGCGCCGTCAACGATCGACGATCCGGCCGTGCTCGGTGAAATCGAGGAGTCGCTCAAGACGATCGGCTATGGGACGAAGAAAGCTTAAAGGAAGAGGCGTGTAAGCGGAGATGGGGGGATAGGCGAGATAGAGGAGATAAAGGAAAAGAGCGTTTTGATGGCCGAGGTTGTTGAAATAAAACCGGCCCCCTAATTCTTATCTCCCCAATCGCCGTTAATCCTTTATCTCATCATCTCCCTTTCCGTAATGTATTCTCTTTCTGCGGCATTTCGGAAGTGGAAAAATATTGACTATAGCGCGCGCCCTGGTATAATCGGGGCGCGTTGCATTTTCAGGCGGACTTTTCCAAACCAAGCCCTCGGAGGAACGTTCCATGCCGTTCACGCTTCCGCTCTACCGTAGCCCCGATTTTTCCCAGCCGCGCTTCCGGGGACTTCCCCTCGCGCAGTTCCAGCCCGCGCCCGCCGACGGCGTGGCCCCGGAGCTCTTCCACGCGACGAGCAACTTCCCGGAGTACGTGCACATGGAGCCCGGGAAATGGGCGCTTCTCGCGGAGAGCCGCATGGACTGCGTGGTAATGCGCGATGCGGGTTCGCTCGTGGTGAAGGAATTCCGTACCATCCGTAAAAACGACCCGGTGCTCACGGGCAGGGGAGAAAACGGCGAGAACGGGATCTTCGTTCACGCGTCGGGCTTTTCCGAGGAGCAGGGAGAGGCGGACAAGTTCCAGTTCCGCACCCGCGCGACGAGGGAAACCCCGTTCAGCTATGATTACGATTTTCTTTACGAGCTTCTTCGCTATGAGCGGGAGCACGGCTTCATCACCTGGGTCCTGGGGCCCGCGGTAACCTTCGACCGCGACTCGCGCGAGGCGATGGCCTCGATCATCCGCAAGGGCTATTGCCACGCGATCATGGCCGGAAACGCCCTGGGCACGCACGACCTGGAGTCCTCGCTCTTCGGGACGGCGCTGGGGCAGGACATCTACACGAAGCGAAACCTGCCGCTCGGGCATTACCATCACCTTGACCTCCTGAACCGCGTGCGCCGTTCGGGCTCCATCGAGCGGGCGGTGCGCGACCTTGCGCTCACGGGCGGGATACTCGCCGCGTGCATGGAGAAGGGCGTGCCCTTCGTGCTGGCGGGCTCCATCCGGGACGACGGCCCCCTGCCGGAAGTGCTCACCGATACGTCCCTGAGCCAGGACCGCATGCGCGTCTTCGCGCGTCAATCCACCACCGTAATAGCGCTCGCCACGCAGCTCCACGCGATCGCGTTCGGGAACATGATTCCTTCATACACGGTTTCGGGCGGCACGGTACGCCCCGTGTATTTTTACATCATCGACATATCGGAGTTCGCGGTGGACAAGCTCGCCAACCGGGGCAGCTTCCAGGCGACCGGAATCTCCACCAATGTGCAGGATTTTATCGCCAACTGCGGACGCGTGCTGTCCGAATAAAAGCGATTAAACATTCCAGAAACGCATCAGTTCGTTCGTATACATTGCATCGAAACATTTCCAGAGGGATGGAACGGTGCTATGGTGAGGACATCATTGAATCTTCATGTGGATGTTTTTGCGAGATTGAAAATGACCGCGGATGCATGGGACGCCTCGATCAGGGACGTCATTGTTTGCATATTAAAGAAGGTAATGAATGATATAGAGAAGTTCCCCGTCGGGACAGGAGCGGTCAAATACCAGGAAAGGGATTCGGCCGAGAATTGGCACAATTTTTGCATTCGCTTCAAACCTGACGAATTTGATTTTTTCACGGACCTGCGCAAATTCAATAAGCATTCGCTTTCGTTACTCGTGGCATTGGCAGTGAAACGCTATTTATCGAAGATCTCAAAAAAGCGACAAGGTGGTAGACATAACTATGTCGAGTTCCATGGTTATACGATCTACAGGTCTGCCGTAAACCGAATTCAACGCTGGCATATCTACTGGGGAGCACATCCAGGGCGGGCTCAAACCGGAACCTGCGCGCTCTACCGCAGGGTCGCCGGGGGATAACTCCGGACCTTGCCGGACATCCAATAAATGTTATTGACCTTTTTCCCGCTCGTTCTATACTAACCCCAGATTCCACGCAGGAGTAGTATTTTCATGATCGACACCAAGCTTCTGGACATCCTTGCCTGTCCCGCCTGCAAGGGCGACGTCGAATACGACGCAAAAAACGAGAAGATAATCTGCACCGAGTGCCGGCGCAAGTACCCCGTCAAGGACGGGATCCCGGTCATGCTCGTGGACGAGGCGGAGCAGGGCTGAACCGTTTTTTGCCGCCGCCGGTTAAATCTCATTGACAAAATCGCGAAATCGGGTCACCATACTCGGGCGCTTAACCTGGAAAGATGCGCCATTTTCAATAATCATCCGTGTGAAGGTCATGTATGTTCGATAAAAACTCCCCCGTCGTGAAGGCTGCGGGGTATGCTATCATCGGCTTCTTCGTGCTCATCATCATCATTTCCTTCGGCATGCCCGACTTCATGTCGCGCCTCGGGGGAGGCGACAAATCGACGGCCGCCGTCGTCAACGGGGAAAAGCTTCACATCATGGATTTCTTCCGCTTCCGCGACATGCGCTATGGCAACCGGATCAAGGACGCGGAGAAAAAAGAATACCAGTACATCATACTCGAAAACTTCATTCAGTACCACCTGGCCGCGCAGCTCGCGGAAAAGTCGCGGATCAGGGTGTCCGACGAGCGCGTGAAGCGCTTTATCAGGGAAATACCCGCGTTCCAGGACCAGACGGGCGCGTTCAACAGGCAGTATTTCAACCGCTATCTCGAGCACTCGCACCAGAGCCTGCAGGAGTTCTACAAGTCCATGAAGATGGACATCATGAACCAGGATTTTGGCCAGATGATGCGCTACGGCGCGGGTGCGAGCCCGGACGAGCTGCGCGCGCAGGCCGCGATCGAGGCGTCCAGGATGCAGATCCGCTACTGCTACGCCTCCAACAACGAGCTCAAGGCCCGTATCAAGGACAGGCTTGCGGTCAGCGAGGAAGAGGTCGATGCCGAGCTTAAAAAGAACCGCTCCGAAGTAAAGGACCCCAAGACCGACCGGGAGCGCATACGCACCGCGCTCGAAGACAGGAAATTCGAGTCCGAAAAAAAACTCCTGCTCGACGAGATCGAAAAGCTCGCCCGCGAGGGAAAGCCGTTCGAGGCGGCGGCGGCGGCGCTGGGCGGAAAGGCGCAGAATTCGGCGGTATTCAAGATAGGCGAGCAGATGAAGGAAGAGGGCGGGAAGGGCACGGTCCTTTTCGCGCTCAACGAGTCTCCCGTGTTCATGGAAGACCTGCTCTTGCTCGCCGAGGGAAAGACGTCCCGCGCGATCAATTCGGTTGAAGGTGTGTACGTCTTCACGCCCCTGCGCCGGGAGGTGTCCCTGAAACCCGTCGACCCAAAAGACGCCGAGGCGCTGGAAAGCCGCGTGATGAACGAGAAGGCCAATGCGCTCATGAGCGCGAGCATGATGGCGTTCAGGGAAAATTCCAGGATACAGAAATACCTCAGGATGGAAGAAAAATAATATCTGGAGAGGGGAGCCATGAATATCAATGCCGAATACGTAAATCCTTTTCTTGAGGCTGCCGGCGTGGTCTTCAAATCCGTGGTGGGCGTGGACCTCAAGCGCGGCAAGCTGGCCATCAAGGAAACGCCGTCACCCTCTCACGAGGTCGCCATCCTGATCGGGATCACCGGGACGATCAGCGGCGAGGTCGTGTACAGCATGAATTATCCCATGGTCTACAAGATCGCGAATACCCTGGCCCCAGGCCTCACGGAGGCGCAGATCCAGAACGAGTACAAGGACATCATCGGGGAGCTCGCGAACATGATCACGGGGAACGCGATGAACCTCTTCGCGGAGACCGGAAAGCGAATCGAGATGACGACGCCCACGGTCATTGACGGAAAGAACTTCACCATCACGCACATCAAGCAGACGACGCTCGCGATCACGCTCTACAGTCCCTTCGGACAGCTCGAGATGAACGTGGCGCTCAAGTAGGGACTGGCGCTTCGACTGCGTGATGCGACATTATTGCTTTGCTTGTAACAATTGAATAAATGAAAAGCTATATAGCAGATTAGCGGTTGTCACGCCGGCTCAGCGCTAGTTTTCCATCTTAAAGTAGCTGGATTCGATCGCGCGGAGGTCCTTCTCCACGCGCTGCAGGAGCGGCGAGTTCTCGAAGTAGGGCTGTTTTTCCTCGCGCGCCTTTTTAATGAAGATCTGGTAAATGCGCCTGGCGCTCTCGATGTCGCGAAGCGCCGGGTCCTTTTCGAACACCTTCCCCATCAGGTAGTACGCGTCGTCGATGGTCTCCCGCCTGGCGTAGTACTTCACGATCCTGGTCGCGGATTCCAGCGCCTGTCCTCCCTTGCCCTCATTCAGGTAGATCGTACCCAGGAGCAGGTATGCGTCGTCGGCGAGCTCGTGGTCGGGAAACTGGGCGGAGAGCTTTACCAGGAACTCGATCGCGGCGGAAGTGTTCCCCTTGCGGTAGTTCGTGTCACCGGAAAAGTACAGGGACGCGGGGTATTCGCCCCTGTCCTCCGGCACCGTCGAGAATTCCTTGATCGCCTCGTCGAGCCTCCCCTCGTTCAGGTGGATCCGTCCTATCCACATGCTTGCCTTGTCGGTGAACTGGCTCTCGGGGTACCTGGTCCTGAGCTCCCTGAATTTCACGAGCGCCGGCTCGAACAGGCCCGAATTGAAGAGCTGTATGCCGGTTTTCAGCAATATCTCGTCAGGCGGAAGCGCCTGGAGCTTCTCCTCGGCCTTGGGTTTTTTTTCCTTTTTGGGTTTTGCGCCGGCGGTGTCGTCGGCGGGCTGCTTGACCGCGGCCTTTGGCTCGGTCTTCGCGGCGGGCTTGTCCGGCTTTTTATTGCCGGCCGGGGGCGAACTCTCCTCGATGCTCCCGTCGAGTATGCTCTTCACGATCGCATCGGGACCTTCTTTCTGCCTGGCCTGGGCGGAGGTGAGTGCAAGAATGAACGAGAGCAGCAATGGCAGGGTTTTCATCATTTCTCCACGGATTCGCCGCTCTTGTCGATCGGTTTCATCGCCTGGGGCTGGCGGACGATCCGCTTGCCCGACGCATCCTTTTCCCTGAGCGGCGCGACCTCGTCCCTGCGCGGGGGAGTGCGGCGTACCGGGACGTCCTCGTCGGACTCGAGATCGCGGATATCCCTGCTCCCGCCCGCGCTGCTTTTCACGCGCACGTCCGGTCTCCTCGGGGCATCGGACTCAAAATCCTCCTCGCGCCCCACGACGCCGCGCTCCTTCCGGCGGATGATGTCCACCTTCGCCGCCGACTCGGCGGGCCTCCTGCGGCTTTTCAGGTTCTTGTCCTCGGGCTCGGCGTTGCGGTCCTCGGTGCGGTCGATCTCGGAGAGCCTGTCGCGGGAATCGAGCGAGGGACGCCGCGTGACCTTGCGCTCCGAAAACTTCGATTCCGCGAGGGCGCTGTCGGCCTCGGGATCGAGGACGTTGTCGTAGCGGAACTCCTTCTTGCGCGTCCTGGGGAGCTTCATTTCCTTCAGCTTGCCGCCCTCGAGCATGGACTCGTAGGTCCCCTCCTCGCGCTCGCGCAGTACGTCCAGGCGGAAGACGTCGTCGGTCCGCTCGGCCATGGGCTTGCCGGGACGCTTCGCCGCGTTTTTTCCCAGGTTCCATCCCAGGATGATCCCGCCGATCATGAGGATGACGGTGATGGAGTAGAAGATCTGCTTGATGGTGTCCGCGGTTTTCCTGTCCATCGTTGCGATGGTTCTTTCGAAAGAACCGAACACGCCCGATAATATTCTGCTTACTGGATTCATAATGGGTGGCTATCCTCCTGGGCGCTTCTCACGGGGTGCGCATGGCGGACGTTTCTTTCCTATCCAATATAAGTATTACCCTGCATTTTTTCAAATTATTTCTGGTCACGGTGCTCCCGAGTATGCGGCGCGCGTCCCTGTTGGAAATGACCGGGTTGCCGTGCACGGATTTCAGGGCGATCGTGAAGAGGGGGTGTCCGCCCGCGCGCTTGATCGACCTGGCCTCTTCCTCGGCGCCGCAGAAGGCGACCGTCCCGTACTTCGCCGCGATGGCGCTGTCAACGAATTTCCGCCCGTACACCTCGACGCCGTCGTCGTTGTAGACGGAAGGAAATATCATGGGCTCCAGGCCCAGGCCGCGGCAGTCGATTAGGAGGCTCGTGTAATCCGTCTTGAGCGGGGTGTCGTCGATTACCGGAAGCTCCTCCCGGGGAAAATCGTACGGGAGCGAGGCGACCACGTCGCCTATGCCAAGGCTCAGCTCGCACACCGACCCGCCGTGCCCCGAGGGATAGGTCCTGTACTTCGCGAACGAGTTGAGCGCCTCCGCAAGCCGCCGCTGCAGCGTGTCGTCCGTGGCAAGGAGATCCTTGATGCGCATGCCGGGGTCTATGCGGATCGTGCGCACCGCCGCCATGACGCTCTCCCGGCCCGCCTCCCGTGCGCGGACGGCCGCGTCGCTGCGCGCGCGGTTGAGGGAGAGGGGGCTCCTGTCGCTGAAGTCCACGGGCTGTCCCGTTTCGTCGGCGTCCAGGTTCGCGGTCGCGGTGGTGGTGATGACGCCCCGGGTCCAGTTGATGGTGCAGTCGCGGTAGGTCGTGGTATAGTCGGCGCCCATCGCCGTCCGGGCGGCCGCCAGGATAAGAAGCATGATGATAAGCGGAATTCGTTTCATGGTCATGGGAATGCCGGGCACGGGCCGGTCAATTCCATTATCGGAATAATGCGCCGGTTACCTTCACGATAATTCGGCGAGCCCGCGGCGGCACCGGCCCAGCATCGTGCCTAGCTTGCGGGAGGCGGCGGCTATGTCGCCCACGAGCATCCGGACGGAGCGCTCCTCGTCCAGGTCGGCGTGCCGCGCGAGGTAGGAATGCGTTTTTCGCAGGAAGGGATTGTAAAGGGGGGCGATGAACTCGTCCTCGACGAGGCCAAGCACCCCCTCATCCCCTGCCTGGGCCCGCGCGCCTATCACGTCGATGGTCTCGAGCGCCCGTTCGATCGCACCAAGGAGCCTCCCGTGGTCCAGGGGCGCGCCCCGCCTGTAGCCGGCGAGCACGGACGCGGGCCGTTCGTCCAGGACGGGAAGCGAGTCGACGAGGCCCTGCAGGGAGCGCTCGACGGTGTTCCGGATGCGCGCCCCGCCCTCGGTGGCGTTGATGACGGGAAGGTTCACCTTCAATGCTGAGTCCTCGAACCACCCGCGGTACAGATCGAAGACGTAATCGGCCACCACGGTCCCCTCGCCGCCGTATGCCTCGACGCGCTTGATCTTGCGCTTCCTGACCACGTTCTGGTTGATGGTGTCCAGGTTGAGAAACCTCGAGGTCATGGTGAGCCAGCCGGCGTTGTGATAGGTCCCGCCGGCGTGGATCTCCCTGCCGGTATAGGCGAGGTCCTGTCCCACGAGGATGATGGGGCTGCAGCCCAGGTTCAGGAGCAGGTCGAACGCGCTCGTGGCGACCGATCCGCCCGACTGGATGTCGCCCACGGGCTCCACGTAGCGCTCGATCCAGTCCATGACGGGGGTGGGCTCCCGCCGGGACGCGCCCGCGGCGTCGCTGTAGTACTTGGCCGTGGTG
>CALMJO010000449.1 GCA_937864375.1 uncultured Spirochaetota bacterium | reverse complement strand
CCATCATCACGTTGTGCGCCTTCATGGGAGGGGCGCTGCTGCCCGTGGCGATGCTCGCCTACGTGGTCTGCGCCCTCAGCGCGGTGGGGGGCTTCGTGTTTTATAAAAAGATATTCGATCCCTTCTATAAAAAGGCCAGGGGCTGGAACGTGTCGGGGGTAATCCAGCCCGGGGGCCGGGTGAAGCGGCAGGTCGTCATCGCGGGCCATCACGACAGCGCGAACGTCTTCAACTTCATGGTGCACTTCCAGAAATGGTATTCCATAAGGATCATGGCCGGTCTCGTCTGCGTCTTCATTCCCGGCTTCCTGGTGTTCGCCTGGGGCGCGCTTTATCTCGCCGGGTTTCCCGATCCTGTTTTCGTGACCGCGCTGCGCGCGGTGCTCGCAGGGGGGCTGGCCGCCGTGCTGCCCTTCTACTTTTTTGTCAACAGGGCGGCCGTGCCCGGGGCGGGAGACAACCTCATCGCGACGGCCATACTCTGCAGGCTCGCAGAGGTATTCGGAGCCGCGAAAAAGAAGGGGAGGCCGCCGCTTAAATCCACGAGGCTCGTGTTCCTGAGCACCGATGCGGAGGAGGAGGGGCTTCGCGGCGCGCGGGCGTACGTGGAGAGGCATCGCGAAGAGCTCCTGTCCGTTCCCACCCGGGTGCTCAATATCGATTCACTCTACACGCTTAAGGATCTCCGCTGCCTCACCAGCGAGATCAACGGCTTCCTCAAGACCTCGCAATCGGTTGCCGCGGACTGCCGCCGCATCGCGGCCGGGCTGGGTTACGATCTGGCCGCCGTTCCCATAGCCTTTGGGGGAGGAGGCACCGACGCCGCGGAATTCGCGCGGATAGGGATCCAGGCGACGTGCATCCTTGGGCTCTCCACGCACTACATTCGCGAGGGAATGGTCTACCACACGATGAACGATACCGTGAACAGGATAGAGCCGGAGCTCGTCGAGGCGGTGCTCAAGATCGTCTATCATTATATACTCGAGCAGGATGCGGGAAAGGGATCGTGAGCGGGCACTGGTCGCGCAGTGTCAGTAAATTCAAAGGGAGGTCTTCATGAAATACGGAAGGCTGAACATCATCGTCGGCTCGATCGTCATCATCCTGGGCGGCATAGGCGGCTTTATCCTGGGGGCGACGCTGGACGGCGTCGTCAGGGACGGAAGCTACGCGGTCCCCTACGTGCGGATATTCCTGCGCAGCGCCCATACGCACGGCCTCCTGTTCTCGCTCTATAACCTGGCGGCAGGCATGCTCGTCGACAGGCTGCGCGTCTCCGACCGCATGAAGAAAGCCACGTCGCTGCTGGTCGCGCTGGCGCTTCTCCTTCCCGCGGGGCTTCTCCTCAGGGGCATCGACGGCGGCGGCATGACCTTCGCGCCCGTCGTCCTCACGGGAGGCCTGGTCTTCGTCACCTCCGGCGCGTTCCTTCTCACCGGCGCCATAAAAGGGATTGATTAGTAAGGTCGATTCGCGAATCGACCTTTCCACAAATGGAGGAATCGCCTATGCCCTACGACGAAAAGCTGTTCGCCAGGATCAGCTGCGTGATCGAAGGATGGAAGGACATCGAGCACAAGAAGATGTTCGGGGGAATCTGCAGCCTCATCCGAGGAAACATGTTCTGCGGGGTGTACAAGGAGTTCCTCATCATCCGGCTTGGCGAAGACGAAGCGAAGCGGGCGATGGGCGACGATTCCGTGCTCCCGTTCGACATCACGGGAAAGCCCATGAAGGGGTGGGTCATGGTGAAGCCGGAGGGCCTCGCCGGTAACGCCGTGCTCAGGAAGTGGATCGAGCGCGCGCGGGATTTCGCCCTCACGCTCCCGGCGAAATGAGCGGCGCTTTTCCCGAAGGGATTGCGTCAAAGATGGGATGGGGGGCCGAGCTGCGTGGTCGCGGTTTAACGTACGGTTTGGCCGGCGAATGCCTGCGGTGATGCCTGCCGGTGTAGTCATGAAGAGCCCCTCGACGGGCCTGGGGTAAACTCCGTCGAACCAAGCTTCGGGACAACGAAGTAGTATTGACGCAAGACCCTTCGACTCCGCCCAGGGTGGCGGCCTTCGGGTGAGCTCCTGGAAGGGCCTGCCCTGATCCTGCCGAAGGGTTCGGGATGACGTGCTTTGAGGCATAACAATGCATGCCGGCAAATCGTCCCTCGATGCCGACTGGGATGACCTTCTTTGATATATAACTTATATAGAAAAGCAGCCGTTCTTCGATTCAGGTCTCGATAAGCAGGCAATCGGAATCCCTTCAAGTCCTGTTTAAAGCCCAAACTTTGCATTTAATTAAAAAATTCAGCTTTTTTATTGACAAATTCATGGGCCCCATTTAATTACTACTAATTCAATAGATTTAATAGTATATTTTCAGGGAGGGCTTCAATGAGTAAAATCGATGCGCAGTTAAGGCTGTCTCTTATACACATCTGACGCTGCCGACGAATAGAGAGGTGT
>CALMJO010000448.1 GCA_937864375.1 uncultured Spirochaetota bacterium | reverse complement strand
AGCACGTCCAGGTCGGAACTGGCGTAGAAGAGGTCTATTTCCGCGTCGTAGGGATACCGTATGAAGAGGCTCCTGGCCGCCGCGAGCGCTATTTCGCGGTCGCCGGACTTCGTCTTCTCGAGCAGGTATAGCTTCAGGCGCTCGTCCGGGTACACCGAGGCGAACTGGATGATGATGTGGATGATGTCGCGGTTGTTCGAATCGATGATTTCGTCCATGAGCTCGTAGAAGCGCATGCCCGTCTCGATGAGCAGCGACGCGATCTTCTCCCGGTACCACGCGGGCGCACCCTGGCAGCTCCCGGCGACGCAGCGCAGGGAAAAGGTGTCCCCGATCTCGATGAGCGAGTGGGCGATGTAGAGCTTGATGTAGTACCGCTTCTCGCGGAGGATCCTGTCCTCGAGCATGCGCCGCGCGTCGGCCGAGGGGAAATAGCCAAGGAAGACCGCGGCGCGGCAGCGGCGGAACGATCTCCACGAATTGAGCTGCTTCATGCACCATCTCTCCACGCCCCGTTCGCGGAGGTAGCGGACCACCTTGTCCTTGAAGTCCTGCGAGAGGAGCGCGGACTGGCTGAAGCGCATGTAGCGGTCAAGGAAATCGTCCAGATTCCGGTCGACGTAGGCGATGCGCCGTCCCTCGGGGATGCCCTCGAACTCGTTCACCAGGAAGTCCGTCATGTCCAGGTCGCGCATCTTCCGCCGCGCTCCCCTGAGCTTGCGGAGCACGATGCTGCCCGCGGTGATCACGTTCACCGCGGTGACTGCCGCCAGAATGTAGAGGAGCGGGATTATTCCTTCCACGGTGCGTTTCCTAGACGCTCTCGTCGATGATGCCCTTCACCACGCCCACGATCTCGGACTGGAAGTAGGGCTTCTTGAAGTAGTGCCGTATCCTGAGCGCGAGCGCGCGCTGGATGGAGGCCTCGTTTTTTTCGTGAGAGACCAGTATGAAGGGAACGTCCTTGAGCGTGGTCGATTCCATCATCTTCTGCCGCAGGCCGAACCCGTCCAGCTTGGGAATCATGAGCTCGGAGATGACGGCCGCGGGACGCTCCTTCTCGCACAGCTCCAGCGCAGCGGCGCCGTCCGCGCAGGTCTCCACGGAGTACTTGAGCACCTCGAAGGATTTCTTCAACAGCTCGCGGTTGACCTTGTCGGTGTCCACGATGAGGAGCCTGCCGGAGGTTTCCGTGTACTCGTCCAGGCGCACCCTGTCGTAGACGGTGTCCTTCCCGGTCTTGCGCGCGATGCGCACCTTCATGCGGCCGGTGTCGTAGACGGCCGCGACCGCGTCGTCGGGCGTGAGGTGCTCGTCAGAGATGTCCTCGTGGTTGACGATGCCCATCGACACGGTGATGGACGTGATGAAGATTTCGGAATTGTTGATGTTTCGCCTTATGGACTCGGCGACCTTCACGAGCTCCTCCTTGGATCCCTCCGGCATGAAGTAGACGAACCCGGCGCCGTTGAGCTTGAAGATGAGGTCGTTGTGCATCGCATCCCCGGTCTGGGGCACGCGGCGCAGCAGGTAGGCCAGGTGTGAAATGGTCTCGTCGCCCGCGGTCCTTCCGAACTTGTTGTTGATGAGCACGATGTTGTCGATCTCCATGAAAATGAGCCCAAACTTGAACTGCTCCCTGCCCGCGGCCTCGATCTCCTTCTTCAAGTACTGGCGCATGAAGCCCTCGTTGTACAGCTCGGTGAGGGGGTCGATTATGGTCCATGTTTCATGCTTTTTCGCGGGCTGCGGGGCTTCCTGCGCCTGCGGCACGGGTTCGGTACACTCTCCCTTGAGCTTGCCCGTCGCGAGCGTGGCGCGGTACACGTACGATTTGTAGACCGCGGGGTAGGGAATCCCGTATTCGTTCACCAGCCGGGTGACCAAGCTCTCCAGGAGCGAAAGCCATCGCTCTCCCTTGCGTTCGAGCACGGTTTCGAAGAAGCGCTCCCACAGGTCCTGGGTGGACGATCCCGCGAGGGGCATCACCTCGCCTGATTCCCCGACGATTACCGGCGAATCTTTGAGAACCTCGAGCACCTCGTCCCTGCCCATCTGGGCGAACATGCGCCTGACGACCATGGTGAGCAGGCCCGCGTAGTGCCCCGCCCTGGCGAGGTCCTTCTTGACGGGCGAAAGATACAGGCCGCAGTCGAGCTCGCGCAGCGCCCGCATGTATTTCGGAACATCCTCCCTTATGACCGAGCCGTGCTGCGGCGCGATCGTCGCGATGTCCATTTCCATCAGGTGTTCAATGACCGGGCGGATCACCTCGTTGGAGGGCATGTACTGTTCGTGGTAGGACTTCATCAGTTCCTCGTAATCCTGGCCCGCCCAGAGGCTCCAGGCGGGAATGAGGGCGCCAAAGAGGTCGCTGGAGAAGAGCGTCTTCGTCGCCGCGTCGTAGGTCATTATGGCGGACGGAAAGTGAAGGTAGGGCGCGAGCACGAATTCCAGGATGCGGCCCGAGGCGAGCGCGAGCTTGTACTCGCGCCTGTTGACCAGGTAATAGGGAAGGTTCGAGCCGTAATAACGGATGAGTATGGCGCTGCGCCAGTGCGTCACGACGCGGGCCGAAACGCCTGCGCTCTCGAGGAGCGGCAGGCTCGACGCGAGGTCGGGGTCCGGGTGGTGCAGGATTATATTCTTGATCTTTCGGGGGTCGACGATCGACGAGACGCTCTCCCGCACCGCCTGGAAGTCCAGCACGGAGCCCGGGTCGATCAGGACCGCCTCTTCGCCGTCAACAAGAAGGTAGGGATTGCAGTTCATCCCGGCGGAATGATCGCCGGAGCCGACCCAGTAAATTCCCTTCGCTATTTCAACCGGATTCATGTGAGGCCTCTCTATTTATTCGCATACCTAGCGCCAGAACAGCGCGTCCAGCTCGGGGTTCGCGAGCGCATTGACCGCGATTACGAGCCAGGCCGCGGATGCGACGGCAGTCCGCTTCGTGAACAGGTTGGGGACCTCCTCGCTCGCATAGGGAATTCCGCCGTCGGGCAGCTGCATCTTTATTATATTGTCGAGAATTTCCGTCCACTGCTCAACCTGATTATTCCGAATCGCGGCAAGCGCCACCCCGAGCGAGCCCTCGGGCCACACGAAGGGGAGACTGTTCCACCTTTTTTCCGGGTCCCCGGGGAACATCTTGTCGTTCAGGACGGGGGTGTCGTAGATCATCGCGTTGTTGTAGGGCCGGTAGCCAAGAACGTCGCCGTGGCGGTTCAGGTCGTTCCCGCACGTCTTCAGGGCCGCCAGGGCCTTTTCGCGCTCCCCGGTCGCCTGGAGGAAGATGGAGCCCCACGAGGCGCAGTCCAGCGATTCGGCCGTGTCGGTCTCCCAGCGGGTCATGCCGGTGCTGAACTGCCTGAGCCCCTCGTTCCACAGCCGCTTCATGATGCCCGCGCGGACAAGCGCGGCGTCCCGGCGGTACCGGTCCTTCCCCGTCATCACGGCCAGCGCGTTGAGGAAAAACCAGGTGTCTATGGAATGCTCGGTGCTCACCCAGTCGATCTCCATCCTTTTAAAGGTTTCAAGCGGCGACTTCGTGAGCGGGTCCCATGACAGGACGATCGAGTTCAGTCCCCCGGGAACGAGCCCGTAGCGACGGTCCTCGGCGTCCCGGACCTGCCGCTTCATGATCGCCTGGGCGAGACTCTTCGCGTATCTTGCGAAGTACGCATACCGTGCACCCTCGGAGGAGCAGTCCTCGAGGAGAAGCACCTGGCAGTGGAAGACGAGCGCGCACCCCAGCCATGCCGAGGCGCCCGTGCGGGAGACGGCCTCGGGACTTCCGGGCTCGGGCCATGCGTTGTGAAGGTTGTAGAAAAACCATGGCTCGGGGGACGTGTCCATCTGCGCGCAGACCGCGGCGGCGATGCGGGTGGCCTGGTCCGTGCGGCCGGCCATGTCCAGCGCGATGATCGCGAGCGCGTTGTCGTAAAGGCTCGATTTGCCATAGAGCGCGTGCCCCTCGGCCACGCCAAAGCTCATTATCATGCCCTCGCGCCCCGGCTGTGGGCGGGCAAGGACCTTGCCGGGCACCATCTGCCCCTCGAGCCACGCGACCGCCCGGTTGCGCGCGTCGATGAAACGCGAGGGGACGCCCGGTTCGTCCTTCATGCCCGGCTCCCCGGCGAGGCGATGCGCGGGCAGGAGCATGAGCGCCGCCGCGAGCACGATGCATGCCCGCGGGATGATGCCCGCCCTCCTGCCATTGGTTCCCTGGTGCATGTACCAATGATATCGCAGAAACCGCCAAAACACAACAAGACTTTTACGGGGGGCCGAATCGCTAGAAGACCACCCTGGCGCTGCATTCCACGGTCATGGCGTTCCCCTGCGCGGTGTATTCACGGTTGCCCTTTCCCAGGAAGCCGTTGACCATCAGGCCCAGGGTGAAGTTGTACGTGAGGGTGTAGGAGAGCATGCCGGAGACGACCGAGGATCCGTCGGTCAGGTTCGCTATGTAATTGAGCGCCAGGGACAGGTCCTGGGTGAAGACCTGCGAGACGGTGCAGAAGAGCCCCGCATAGTACACGCCGTAATAGTTGGGCTCGTAGTAACCCTCCTGCGCGAAGTACGCCGATGCGGCCTGCCCCCTGTTGAACATGCGGTCCCGGTATCCGGAGCCGTTGTAGAAGAACTCGGCGTCCAGGCGCACGCGCTCGTGGACGTCCAGCACGTCAAAGCCGCGCCCCAGTCCCGCGCTCGCGCGGTAGACCCATTCCCCGCGCCTGCGGTACTCGTCGGGGGTGGCGACCATCGTCGGGGACGGGACCGCCGGGGGCACGAGGACTGTGAAGCTGACATTTCGCATCTTCGGGGCCGGGTCGCCGTAGGAGGCCGACGCCTCGCCGTGGATGTCTATGGTAAAGACGCGCGAGGTGAAATCGCAGCCGTACACCGGCACCGCCGCCCCGTTGAGGAGCGCGGAGAGGGATACCTCGGTCTTTCCCAGGAGGAGCTCGAACTTGTTCGCGAGGGCCAGCCCGTCCAGGTTGTCCGCGTTGTTGGTCTTAACGAAGCTGTAGATGTTGGCGCGCGTCCCGAAGGGGATGTGCATCTTCAACCCGCTCGCCCCCTCGCGCACCTGAGAGGAGTCCAGGATGTTTTTTTTATCCACGTTGATGAGGTCGGTGGGGGACCAGAGGGTGCCCACGCCCCACTTGAGGACCTGCTTGCCCGCGCGGAAGTACACGACCCTCCCCAGGTTGAAGTCCACGAAGAGCTCGTCCACGCGGTAGGTGGTTGTGACCTCCTCCGTGTAGGTTTTTTTCACGGGCGGGACCGCGGCCGGGTCCGTGTAGGCATGCTCCACGGTGGTGCCGTTGGGGTAATAGTTGAGGCTCACGGCGGCGAATCCCTTCATCCCGCGCAGGAGCCGCGCGTCCAGCGTGAAATAGCCCTGCACCCGCGGGAAAAGCGAGTTGTCGTCGAAGCTCCCTCCGTCGTCCAGCAGCCAGTCGCGGTCCATGAGGTAGCCGTAGCGCGCGTTGATGAAGCCGCCCAGCGCAAGCGACTGCTGCTCGGCCTTCGCGGCGAGTGTGTCGTCCGTGACCTTGCCGGCGGGGGTGACCGTGGTCTCCTTCGTGAAGAGAGAATCCTCGTCCACGGGGTCCTTCGCGGGCTCCGCAGCGCGCCCTGACGAGTGCAGGAGCGAGGCTGCCAGCAACAGTGCCAAAATCGTGCGCATCATGGTGATTCTACCTCCCCGTAAGCAAGAAGACGGGACATATCTTTATATGCCCCGTCCCCGTATAATTCATTTCACACGCTGCCGGCATTAAAAGTCATTAAGCGCCTCTGCTATTGCTTTTTTGGCCTTGATGACTTCTGGATCGGCGTAGTACTTGAGTATTTTGCCCATGATCTCCGGTGACTGCGATTTATTATTCAATTCCTGGTATCGCTTGATTTCCTTTTCGATTTCACCGGGAGGATTTTTCAGGTTGGTCATCTCGGGAAACCTTTTATCCAGCTCTCTCCTTTTGGCTAACAGGGGTTTGAGCGATTCGGCGTTTTTTATCATCGCGGCGGCAATGTCTCTCGCATTTTCCGCCTTCTCGATGTTATTGATATTCGTCTCCATGGCTTCGCACATATTCACAAGCCACTTTTTTAAATCAGCATACTTGTCCGTCTTGCCGCACGCCAGCATTGCCACGAACAGAATCATCGAAAGTGCGATAGCTTTTTTAGTCATTGGAGCTGCTCCTTGTTGATGGCACACACCTGGATCAATTATCAAGTAGAACAAGCGGGTAATCGAGAATCACTATCAGGGAAAATTATTCCTTTGTCAATAAATAAGCGTGTCCGCGATCGCAAAATATTGCCATCACCGGTTTTCAATGCCGTCGATGATCATTCCTGTTCTTCGCGTCATGGTTCAGGCGCTACCAGGCGGCTTCCCGGCAAGTCGGAATTGCAAGTACCTGTCCGGTAACCGGGGCGGCTATAATGATTCGTTCAATGAGCGTAAGTGAGGGCCCGCGGGACCGCCGGCTTGAACGCTTTTTGCTGATAACGGCTGTTCCGAAAATTTTTCACCTGCTTGAGAAAAGACAATTGGGAGTGAATGCAGACAAAAACGGGACATGAATTGGTCATGCCCCGTTTTATTGAAAAGCCGAGTTTTCATGAAAAAATTACATGTCTTTCATTTTTTCCATCATGTCCTTCTGCGCTTTCTGGACATCGGGATCGGTCATGTATTTCGCCATCTGGTCCATGACCTTCTTGGACATCATGACCTTACCGGCTTCTTCGAGCTTTTTAGCATCAGCTTCGAGTTCCTTGGGTAGTGCTTTGTTGTCTTTTAAGTTGAACTCGGGATACTTCTTCTGAAGCTCCTTCGCCTTCAGGGAAACTGCCTTCAATCCGTCGGCAAATTTAACCATAGCCGCGGCCACTTCTTTTCCACTCTTCGCATTTTCCACGCTGCTCCCGTATGCGGTGAAAACAGCAGTCGTATCACTCATTACTTTTTTCATATCCGCAATCTTGTCGCCCTTGCCGCAGCCGACTATTACGAAAAATGCGAGTACTGATAACGCCAGGATTTTTTTACCCATAAGAATATCTCCTTTCAGTTGTGTTGAGTATGGAAACAGTAAGGCACTAAAAAACGGCAAAGTCAAAGAAAAAAAATCTCGAAGATAAAGAAAAAAGGGGCACTTCCCCAAGGTTAACTTTCTGCGGACAAACCATTTAAAATCATGCTGCTGGTGTTTTAGCCGCCCTTCGACGGGTTCAGGGCGCACCACGTCGCTCGTTGCGCCCGTCGAAATGAGCCTTTCACGAATATGCTTCATGAATAATGCTTCCGGTACCTTGGCCGTCCTTCGACATAGCCTGCAATGAACCTGTCCAAAACAGCGCACCAGGCTCACCATAAGTGCGTCGAGGGGCATGGAGGTCGTCTTTGGGCTTGCTGGGGCCGCGTTAAAGTGCGCTACAGGCCCTTCAATTTTTCGTTCATGTCCTTCTGCGCCTTCTGCACGAGGGGGTCGCTCGCGTACTTGACCATTTTGTCCATGACCGATTTTGTCATGAAGCGCCTGGTGAGGTCCTCGAATTTCTTCATCTCCTCAGCCAGCTCCGCGGGCGTACTCCTGGAATCCTTGAGCTTTAATTCGGGATACTTGCGCTCCAGATCCTTGCCCTTCGCGATGAGTGGGACCATGCCGCTGGTGAAGGCGTTGATCGCCGCGGCGACGTCCGCTGCGCTTTCCGCCGTGGAGATGCCCGTGATGAACGATTCGTAGACCGCGCTTATCTCCCCCAAATAGGTCTTCACCTCGCCGTAATTTTGCTTCGTTGCGGGCGCCGCATCCGCGGTGAAGACGAGCCGGGCCGCTCCCCGGCTGCCGTCCCTTGCGCAGGCCGCCTCCGCCTCGATAGTGAGCGGGGCGAACACGCCCGCCATGACGGTGCGCTCGAAGGTTTCACCCTCGGGGAGGCTCAGCGCGCTGAACTCGATGCGCTTCACCTCGGAGCCGTTCGCGCGGATGGAGAGCCACTCGACATGATGGGCCGCGGTCACGCCCGGGTGGACGACCTCCACCGTGATCGATGCCGTGCGCGACACGGGATCGTAGGCGATCCGCGAAATCTCCACTCCGGGAGCGCCCGCGTACGCGGGGAACGCGAGCGCGCATGCGGCGAGAAGCGCCGCGGCGAAAAACGTGAATTTGTGCATGACCGTATCTCCTGGTAAAACCATTATGCGCCGGTCTCCCGGGGTCAGGAGCCGGCGACGAGCGCGAGCAATGCGTGCAACAGGGCGCAGATGAAGAGCGCGATGCCGGTCTTCTTATGCACCCCCAGGGGGACCCTGATCCGGTGCATGCCGGTGAGGAGCTGGAAGCACACGAGGAGCATGTTCGCAATTCCCAGGACGAGAATGATGGACGCGATCATGGCGTCCTCACTTCGCGGCGACGGAGGCCGTCACGATGCCCGCGCTTCCGTGGATGTTGCAGTCCGCCTGTGCTTCAATGGACAGGGGGCCATCCATCGTGACGGTTACCTGCCGGGTGAAGACCTCGGACTCGGGGCGCTCGCTGCGGGTGAAGGTTCAGCGCTGAACCTCCGTCCCGTTCACCTTGATGTATGCCCAGTCGGTGAAGTGGAACCAGTTGTTCCCGTTATGCGACACGGTGATCGTGATCGTGACGCTGCTTCCCTTCGAGGCCGCCTCCGGCGCGGCAATGACCACCGACGTCTTGTTCGCGTATGCGACGCCGGCCCATCCGAGGACGAGCGCCGCGGCGATGCACGCTGCTGCGGACAGTGTCTTTTTCATAATGCCTCCTGTAAATTGAGGCTTCAACGGCAACCGAGCATAGCATGCCCGCCGGTAAAAGTCACGAAAATAACCGGGCGTCGATGGACGGCCCGTAGGCGATTCGGCCCCCTGATTCCGAGCTTTTTGCTGAGGCGCCCTTAATAGGGGATGGAAGAGAGAAAGAATTAACGGCGATGGAAGAGATAAGGGCGTGGGGAGGGCTTATTGAAGAATTGAAACGTTATACGAGATAAGAAGATTACAGATTGTTGTTTCTTTCCTCATGTCATTTCGAACCCGGTTTTTTTAGGTGAGAAATCCGTGCCCTCCTGATGCCTTAAGATTTCTCCCTGCGGTCGAAATGACAGGCGGTATCAACTTGATTGTTATTTATCCAAAATCCTTTATCACCCCGATCTCGTCAATCCCCCTATCCCCCTTTCTTACACGCCGTTGCCTTAAAGTACGTTCGTAGAAATGCGCTTACCGGGACAGGTTTTCCAGGTATGCCTTGGTGAATATCTTCGGGTCCAGTGGCGCGAGCGAGATGCCCGTCAGCTCCACGATGCTCTTGTTCCCCTTTTCGAACTCGTCGATGTAGATGTGCTGGATGGCGATGTAGCGCCCCTCGACGACCGTGTACCTGGGATAGTAGGCCGTCTGCATGAGCGTGCCCGAGAGCGAATATGACTGCGTCTTGAGCGTGAGGAAGTCCTCGCGCTGGACCCAGTAGACCTGGCGTGGGTAGGTGACGTCGTTCACCTTCGCGACGAGCCCGAACCTGTACACGGGCTTTTTGCCCAGCATCTCCTCGGTGATGATTTCGACGCCGCCCGCGCCGGTCTCGGGACGGTAGAGGTCGGCGAGCTTGCGTTTTTCGAAATCGCCGCCCTTTGCGTCGGTGCCCATGATGCTCTCGTCGCGGCTTATGTGCTGGAATGTTCGCGTGTTCTGGCGGTACATCCAGAAGTTATCGCCCACGCGAAGGTAGCCGTTTCCCTTGTCCGCCTCGGGCGCGGTCATGATGATGAGGAACTCGTCGGTCTTGTCCCGCCGGTAGTAGAGTGATTCGAACACCTTCACCCCCTGGTTCGCCTTGTTCTGGGTGATGGTGACCTTCACCGAGATGTCGCCCACCTGCTCGAAGAGGTAGTCGATCCTGGTGATGACCTCCGTGACCGTGGGCAGGGTGAACGCGGGCGACCCCGCCAGGGTGACGGCGAGGGAAAGTGCCGCTAAAACCGCCTTGTGCGTGCGCTTCATGAGTGTTCTCCATGTGCCGCCGCGACGGGCGGGCAGGATTCATTGCGGATGTGTACGCCGCGCGCGGGAAAAAGGCAAACAGTTTTTAATATGAGGAAGGAAGCTTATTGTGCGGGCGTTTAACGGCAACGGAAAAGGGGATGGAAGAGATAAAGGAATGGGGTGGCTTGATGAAGAATAGTATGGGTTGCTGCTCATTTTTTCTTGTCATTTCGAACCCGGACTTTTCGGGTGAGAAATCCTGGCCTGTCAATGCTTTAAGGGCACCTCTAAAAACTCAGAAAAAAGTTGCATAAAAGGATGAGGGGACA
>CALMJO010000447.1 GCA_937864375.1 uncultured Spirochaetota bacterium | reverse complement strand
CAGACTCTGAATCGTCCTCTAAATGAAAGAACGCCCGGTTGCCCGCTCCTTTTCAGCTTCAGCCAGCATGGGCCCTTTTCCGCGGTCGCGATCATCATAAGCGGTTTGCTGTCGAGCAGGTTGGCGAACCCTACCCCGCCCTCGTTGATCACCAGGTCGGCCTTGAAGTCTTCCGGGTGACGCTCCAGGAGGTACTTCACACCGAACTCGGCGGCCTCCTCCTCGTCGGCGGTGGCGAGAAAGATGAGGTCGCGCTTCAGCGCGGCGCCCGACCTGCGCATCGTCAGAAACGCAATAAGCTCCATGATGCCCAGGCCTTTCATGTCGAGCGCCCCCCGCCCGCACACGAACCCGTCCCGGACCTCCCCGCCGAACGGATCGAAGCTCCAGTCGCCCGCTTCCGCGGGCACCACGTCCATATGGTTGAGCAGGATGAGCGCTCCTTTCTCGCCCGTCCCGCGAATGATCGCGCGAATGGAAACCCGCCCCGGCGCCGACTCATATGTTTTATACTCGATACCCTCAGCTTTGAAGATTTGCTCAAAGAAGGCCGCGGCGGCGGCCTCGTCGCCGGGAGGGTTCGACGTATTTATTTTCAAGTATCGGGAGAGGAGCGACGCAGCTTCTGAAATTCCCATTGGAAACTACCCCTTATATTGATATTATCAAACCCGCGTCGGCCGCGCGAACGGGACAAAGACGGTTAAACATTCAATCATCGACGAGCGCAAGCTATTTTTCACTAAAGGGGGGGCCGATATTGCAGGCCGCAATTGAAACCTTCAGCACGCGCAGTTAACCGATAAACGCGCGATGCTGTTACGGAGTCAAACCCTACGCTGACGTATGCGAGGCCCTTTGGGCATTACGGCCGAGCCTTAAAACTCTTTTCCGTAACAGGTTTGATTTATTATATGATTCAACGCGTTCCGCATAATAATCGCAGGCGCCCCATTCCCCGGCAAAATCACGGTTCACAATCACTCTATCCGAATTGATGGCAACAACCATCAGAAAATTATTCGTTCATTATCAGGGAAGATGCTTCCCCTTTCCATAGAAGAGTTCCCTGACAAAAATAAGTTCATCGTCAGTGTCCCCTTCGAGCCCCAACCCTCCGTCTGAAAGACCCCGCGGCATGCTTTGAATTTAGCGATTGTTCAATCCAGAATTTTCTTAATATCCACCAGGTCCTGGTCGCGTCCCACTGCGCGTTTGTTTTTTATGAAAATTTCCTTTCCAATATAATACGCTTTCTTGTCGCCGAATGTTCCTTGGGTTTTCGTGTTCCAGATTTCATCGGCGGTAACGCCGTCGAGGGTGTGATGGATCTCTATCTTCACCGGTTCTTCACCGAGGCTTATCATGTACTTGCCTTGGATAAACTCTTCCGGCGTTGAAACGGCCATCGTGCCAAAAAACGATTCAATTGCCGCGAATAGTTTTTTCGCGTTGTCGAAGGAGGGCTTAATCCAGACATCAAGGTCGCCGGTGTATCTCGGATGACCGTAATACGCCAGGGCGAGACCGCCGACGATGACGAAATCAACCTGTTTTTCCGTGAGTTCGGCGATGAATTCCAGGAAATCCCTCTGCATGTATCAGCCGATCCGGATAAGTTTCATTATTTTTTTTATCCTGGGCGGTTCTGTATACCCCAGCATGGAATAGTAGTGCTCGCGTATCGTTTCAACGGCCTCGACCCTCTCCGCGGGAGTTTTCGACATCCAGAAGGAGCGTGAGTCCGTTCCGTTATCCTGCTCGGATATCATGATCACGGGTTTGATTGACCGCATCTTTTGTATGCCTCGATTTACTATTCGAGCACGGAAATATCATCCTGTCAATGCGTAAATTCAGGGGGAATGAAGGAGAGGGCATGCACAGCGGGAATGCGCGATTGACCGGTCGCGCTTTTACGGTATTTGGCCATGCGATAATGATAAACATCCAGGAAACTGCGTCCTCATTCCGGGGAAGGGTTCGCGGACATAACCCCACTTCTCGGAAGTAGGCTCCTACTTAATGCTGCCCTTCCCCGGCAAAAAGCCCCAGGTTGGAGGCTTAAAATTTTGGTAGGAAGTTGAGAACGCGCTCCCCGCATAACTCTCCGGCCAGGGCACGCCCT
>CALMJO010000446.1 GCA_937864375.1 uncultured Spirochaetota bacterium | reverse complement strand
TACACCTCTCTATTCGTCGGCAGCGTCAGATGTGTATAAGAGACAGCACCTTCACCGTGAAAAATGCCCTGAATGGCGACGCGGTGACCTGCGATTACTTCGCAAAGGTAGGAAACGCCGACGCGGGGGGTTCGATCAGCGGCACGGGGATCGACGGGACGGGAAGCATTGACTACGCCACAGGCGCGTTTTCCCTCAACACGACCGCTGACTACGATCCGGGGACGGGACTGGTGATCATAGACTACCGAGCTCCCTTCGCGAAGGCCTGGACAGGCTCCTGGGACGCCGCGCTCCCGGTCGCGGGGGAGGCGCTCACGCATACCGGCACCTCGGTGAGCCATACGCTCGCGCATACCGGGGGGCTCATGGGCAATAATGATGCGTTGACCGTGTACGCGGGCGTGCCGGGAGAGGCGCTCACGAATACCGCGGAATCGGTGGCCGATACGCTTGTCCGTGCGCCCCGTGCGGGAAGCATCGTCGTCAGGGTCGCGGGACAGGTTGTGGGAGCGGATGACGGCGCGGGCGCCATCACCGGGACGGGTATTAGCGGGACAGGCACCGTGGATTACGGGACCAGGGCGATAAGCTTCACGCTGGCCGCAAACCCGGGGACGGACCCGGTCACCTGCGATTACCTCTTCGCTGCCGGAACGGCAGGCGCGCCGCTGGACGGGTACCGGTATATCACTGGCGCGGGAATCACCGGAACGGGGAAATTGAATTGTATAACGGGGACGATCAGCCTCACGCTCGTCGCGGACCCGGGCGCACCGGGGGTGCTGGTGGATTACAGCTATCGTACGCCCGTCATTCCGCCGGACCGCTGCTGGATCGGGTTTTACGAGATCGGCGATGTCACCTCGGTGTATGCCCTCGATCTCAACGCGGCGGGAAGCGGGATCGATTCGTACTTCAAACTGAGCGAGTATCCGGACGTGAAGTCGGAATTCGTTGCCACGCAGTACGGTACGAGAATACTCGATCTCGTGTGCGCGGCGAACAACAGGCATATTCCTTGAAGCCGGTTTTTCCGATCCAATAAGATTTCGAATACCGGGAAATGAAAAGGGCGGGAACCATTCCCCGCCCTTTTTCATGACGGATATCGATGAAGGCCGGGAAGCCGCTCGGCCCCCCATTCTTTATTTCAGGCTCATCCTGTTGAGCACGATGTCGTTGCCCTCGAGCGTGAACCAGTAAAGGAAGTCGCCCTGCGGCGCGCGCTTGGGGAAGCTCCTGAACGCGTTGGCTATGGTGACGGGCTTCTTCCGGTTGAGGCTGATCATCATGTTCCCCTCCGAACCGGGGAACGTCCACCAGCTTGCGCCATCGGGGCTGAAGGCGATCCCGTCCCCGCCGTTGTCGAACGGACCGAAGCTGCTGCCGTCCGATACGGTGAGGGTCCACTTGTCCTTCTTCGAGGACCAGAATCCCCACGCCGCGCCGTTCTGGCTGTACGAGGGGGTGTACAGGTACTGGAAGGGACCGTAGTTTTTCCCGTCGCTCGTATAGAGGACCGAATTTTCCCCCTTGCGGCCTATGAACGACCACTTGCCGCCGTCGGGGCTGAAGACCGGGAGATCCGCGCTCTCGTAGGGGCCGTACTGCTTGCCGTTGATCACGATGACCGTGGTTTCGCCCTTCGATCCGGTGAAGGCCCATGAGCCGTTGGCCGCGAAGAACGGGCCGTATATGTAATCAAAGGGTCCGTACTTGGAGCCGTCGCTGAAAAAGCACGTGTACTTGCCGTTGGCCTGGCCGCTGTATGCCCAGGTTCCCCCGGGCCCGTAGTACGGAACGTCGGCGTATTCGTAGGGACCGGTTTCCTTGCCGTTCATGAGCACGAAGTACTTGTTGTTCTTGGACACCGAGGTCGCCCACATCGCGGAATTCTTCGCAAACTGGGGATAGCTGACGCTGTCGTACGGACCGTACTGGGTGGTGTCGCTCATGTAGAGGTAGGACTTGTTGTCCTTGTAATAGGTGAAGCACCAGCGGCTCGCGTCCTCGTTGAAGATGAGGCTGTCGACGCTGTCGAAGGGTCCCATCTCGTTCCCGTTGACCACCGCGAACATCTTGTCGTTGTCCTTGGTGATGACGTATCCCCAGACCGCGCCGCTGGGGCTCATGTAAAACGAGTATGCGGACTTGTAGGGGCCGAATTTCTGGCCGTCGCTCATAATGATGAAATATTTCTCGCCCTCCTGGGCTATGAACCCCCACCGGCTGCCGTCGGCGGTGAAAATGAGGCTGTACGCATAGGTGAATGTTCCCACGTCTTTTCCATTGATTACCACATGAGTCGTGTCGCCCGCCGATGCGGTGAAACCCCAGGCGGAGCCGTTTTTGGAGAAGGTGGGCTGTGAGCTGTAATTGAATTCACGTCCATATTCCACACCGTTGATGACCAGGAAGTTGGTTTCGGTCCTGGTGATCTCGAACGAGTACGCCTCCTTGCCCGAGTCCAGAAAGAGCTCGTACTCGCTGTAGTTGACCGTTTCGTTTTCCTGGAGCGTGTACATCTTCTTGCGCTGGATGCCGTCCTTCGTGGACCACTCGCCGGTGGCCGCCGGCTGGGCGGCTTCCGCGTAGAGGTAGACCGGCAGGCCGTTGGTCAGGCTGTAGACATAGGGCATGTCGGCGGCCGCCAGGGAACAGGTCGCGTAGGTCTGGTAGGGCCGCTCCACGATGAGCGTCACCCTGGTCCCGTTCACGAATGTCTGCAGCTTGTCGCCCATCTTCACCATCGATGCGACGGCGTTGTTCGAGTACTTTACGTTTACGTTGCCCTTGGCGTCTTTGCGGATCTCCCCGATCTGCTGGCCCTCCGTGAACGCGTGCGGGGCCATGAGCAGCATGAGCGCGCCGACCAGCACGGCCACGGGAATGGCGATTCGTTTCCTTGATGGATGCATTGGTGTCCCCCTGAATGAATGAAAGTGCATGTGCGGTATTTCTGAAGGAATTATAGCCAAAAAAATTGGAGTGTCAAATATAATTTGGCCGCCCTCAAGCGAATGACCCGGCTTTCGCCTCGCACCCATGCACCATGGACGGCGCCGGCGATCGGTTAATCCGCGCGTTGTGGCCCGTCTCCGGGGCGGTGGAAGGCCGGGACGCTTTACTTTCCAGGCGGATATTAATAAATTGACATCTGTACGCGTGTGTATGTATGGTGCCTGCAATATTGCTCAGCGTCTTCGCGCCCCGTTTTAATCAGCAGGGACCACGCGTGCTCGGGATTACATGTTCGTCATGAGGATTGCGGTATGAAAAAAAACAGGTATATGCTGCTCCCGGCAGGGGCGCTCCTGCTCGCGTCGCTTTTTTTCTATCCGTTCTCCTGCACCAAAAAGGCCTCGGACCTGTTTGGCGAGTCGTCACCCTCGCCGCTCAAGGGAAAGAGCGAGAGCGCGCGCGCATGGGAGATCCAGAGCGCGTTCCGCGACATCTACGACCTCTACAAGGACAGGGTCGTGTTCATATCAACCGAGCAGACCGTGAAGCTCCCCAAGCACCCGTTTTTCAGCGATCCCATGTTCAGGGAATTCTTCGGCATGCCGGAACCGCAGCAGCGCTACCAGAAGCGCACGGGGCTGGGCTCCGGATTCATCCTCTCGGAGGACGGCTACATCTGCACAAACCACCACGTGATCGCGGGGGTGGACAAGGTGACGGTGAAGGTCGACGAAAAGGTCTATCCCGCGGTGATCATAGGTTCCGACGAGCGCACCGACCTCGCGCTTCTCAAGATTAGTCCCGGAGAGCCCCTCAAGCCGGTGTACATAGGCAATTCCGACGAGGTGCGGGTGGGCGACTGGGCGATCGCGATCGGCAACCCCTTCGGGTTCCACCACACGGTGAC
>CALMJO010000445.1 GCA_937864375.1 uncultured Spirochaetota bacterium | reverse complement strand
CCGCGCTCCTGGGGCATTTCTGCCTGGAACTCGACAAAGGAATCGTCACCGACCGGAACTACGAGAATACGATCACCCAATGGGAAAAGGAGTATATGGCAGTGATCAACGCCATGAAATAGCGCGTCCCGAGTATCGCGCGCCTTTTAGACCGGCCCGACGCCCCGGAGAGCTTACTATGCGATACGAGGGAAACATCTTCCGCCCGTTCAGCGAGGCCAACAGCTATCTCCTTCAAGCGACCATCGGCTGCTCGCACAATGCCTGCACCTTCTGCGGCATGTACAAGGACAAGCGCTACCGCGTGAGGGAGCTCGATGAGATCAGGGCCGACATACGCATGGCCGGTGAACACTACGGGGACGTCGAAAAAGTATTCCTGTGCGACGGGGACGCGATCGCCATCGACACGCCCGTTTTACTGGAGATATTATCGGACCTCAAAAAAACCTTCCGCTCGCTCCGGCACGTGGGCAGCTATGCGGGCCCGCAGAGCACCCTGGCCAAGAGCGCGGACGAACTGAAAGAGCTTCGCGCTGCGGGGCTCACCAAGGCCTACCTGGGCGTGGAGACGGGGGACGATGCGCTGCTCAGGCACGTGCGCAAGGGCGTGACAGCGGCGGAGATGCTCGCGTCGGGACGCGCGCTCATCGACGCCGGGATGAACCTGTCCTCCATGGTGCTCCTGGGGCTCGCCGGTCGCGGGCCGCGTTCCGTGGAGCATGCCGTCGCGACCGCGCGCATCACCAACGAGATGAAGCCGCACTACCTGGCGGCGCTCACCGTCACTCCGGTGCCCGGCACGGTGCTGTACGCTCAGATGCAACGCGGCGAGTTCGAACTTCCAGACGCGCTCGAAACGCTCCAGGAGATGAAAGTGCTTTTTGAAAACCTCACGGTGGACAACATGCGCTTCGTGGGAATTCACGCCTCGAACTACCTGCCCGTCAACGGCACCCTGCAAAAAGACAAGGCGCAAATGCTCGCCGCGATCGATGCCGTATTGTCCGGAAAGGACATGTCGGGGCTCAGGCCGGAAGGGGCGCGGGGACTGTAGGCGTCTCCCGCGCTCATCTGGCCTTAATTCTTTCGCACTTCCCCGTTCTCCGGAAGCACGATCTCCAGGTCGCTCACGGGAAACGACGCGCACGGGTGGATATAGCCCGTCTGCCTGTCCGCGGCCCTTCTCCCGTCGCACTCCGGTCCCACCCAGACGTCACCCTTGACGAGCAGCGTGCGGCAGTACTGGCACTCGCCCGAGCGGCACGCCGAGGGCGGCGCGAGCTTCGCGCGCTCCAGCGCCACCAGCACCGATTCGTCCCCGGATGCGGAAACGACTACGCTGCCCTGTTTGAGGCGGACGTTGATGGAAAAAGCGCGTCCCACGGCCGATTGTGGAAAGTCCTTGAACCGCAACGGCTTTTTGATCTCGCCGTAGGCTTCCCTGCGGATTCTTTTCACCGGAACTCCGAGCGCTGCGAGCTCCAAGCCGGTGAAATCGTACATCACGTCCGGTCCGCAGGTGAAATACGAATCGACGGCGGGATTCGAATGCTTCTGGATCACTGACCGCGTGATAAATCCCTTCTCGCATCCCTCCACCGAGGTCTCCTCGCAGCTCATCACCATCACGAAGGAAAACCGGTCGGGATATTTTTTCGCGAGCTCGCGAAACTCGTCGTGGAACAGGATCTCCTGGTCATCCGCGCAGCCGTAGATGAGCCTGAGGGTCGCATCCAGCCTCCCGTAGCATATCTCGCGGGCCATGGAGCGGAATGGGGTGACGCCCGATCCGCCCGCGAGCGCGACTATGGACCGGCCGTCCCTGAGCGGCGCGTGGTACATCTGCCCCAGGGGACCGCTCGCAGTCACGGCGCTCCCCGTCTTCCATGTGTTCCAGATGAAGCCGGTGGCGAACCCGCCCTCGAGCCTTTTAATGGTGAGATCGTAGAAACCCTTGAGCGCGTCGCTTGGGCTCGAGCTTATGGAATACGGGCGCGTTATTCGATATCCATTCACGTCGAGCTTGACGCTCAGGTACTGTCCCGCCTGGAAAAAGGCGAGCTCCCTGCTTCCGGCCCCGTCCGGAACGAGTCGGAAGGTTTTGCAAGTCCCTGTTTCCTCGATTACCTCCCTGACGACGAGGTGCTGCAGCTCCGGGTGCAGCCGCGCGGCAAGCGTGTTGATATAGGGCTCTTCCTTGAAGGACGCTGGCGCCGCGTCGATGATCTTCGCCCTTTTCTTCACGAGGTTCTTGAACCTGAGCAGGTCGCGAATCGAGCCCTTGACCTTGAATTTCATGGGTTTGTCGCTCATGCCGTCACTCCTTCGTTATTCATGTCGACCAGGGTCAGGAGCGCCTCGGTCTGGCCGCACTGCAGCGCGCTTGAATAGCCTATGGTCCGTATGCCCCACCCGCTGCTGAATCGGAGACCCCCGATGTACTGCTCGTCCTTCATCGCCATGAGCCTGGGCAGGAAGGAGTCCCACGAATCGACCTCGTAGCCGTAGATCACGCCCTGCCAGGCCCCGGTGTAGCGTGCGTAGGTGGGCGGTGCGGATATGTCGATCTCCTCGATGTGGTCTCGGATGGAGCACCCGGTCGCCTTTTCAAAGTCCTCGACGAGGTAGCCCGCGATCTCGTTCTTGAGCCTGTAGTAATCCTGGGGCTCCACGTTTTTCCACGCCTCGGGTTTGTAGAGGATGGTCATGGAAAGAATGGTCGTCCCGGCGGGCGAGCAGTCGGGGACGGCCCTGTTGAGGCATACGGTTGCCTGCACGGAGGGCCTGCCCAGGCTGGAAAAATCCCGGTAGAGCCTCTCCGTGTCCGTGTCCCTGTAAATGAAATATGAGTAATCCCTGATGCCGAGCTCGTCGGGCGACGCGTCCAGTCCCAGCCAGACGACGAAGCCGCTGCTCGCTATGGAGCGCGCGTTCACCGACTTGAGCGCGCGAGCAGGGACCTCCGTCGCAGGATGAATCATCCCATTGAACACCTTCGGGGGCGCCGCGCAGCAGAGCACGTGGCGCGTTTTTATGAGTTCGCCGCCCGCGGTCCGCACTCCCACCACGCGACCGTTCTCAACGATGATCTTATCCACCCTGGTGTTGAGCTGCACCGTCCCTCCCAGCGCGCGGAAGCGCCGCTCGAACGCCTCCGCCATCCCGGTCGAGCGGTAGCGCGGGATGGCCGCGCCCCGGAGCAGGTACTTGTACAGCATCACGGCGAACAGCGTGAAATTCTGCCGGCTCATGGGAATCCCCACGTAGCACCAGTACGCGTACAGGATGTCCTTCACTGCCTGAGGCATCTTGAGCGCGTGGCACACCTCGTCCACCGAGTAGGTCGCGGTCTTTATGAAGTTGGGGTATTTTTTCAGGAGCACCTTCTTGTCGGGATTGCCCTTCATGGCGGCGAGGTACGCGAGCGCTTCGCCGATCTCTTTCGCCAGGGCGATGAATTTCGTGACGACGGGCCTGCTGCCGGGAACGTACCTTTCAAACGCGTCGATGTATTCCGCGATACCAAACGGCATGACCACGTCGATGTTTTTTTCGGGTACGATGAGCCTGTAAGCCTCCGGAACGTACGCCCACTCCACGTCCACCCCCAGGTCACGGAAGAGTACGCCCGCGCCGCCGGGGTCCTCGCGTGTCCCCACGTCGCAGAGCTCGTGCAGCGAGGCCTCGAACTCGAACCTCCCGCGAACAAAGCTTGTTGAAAAGCCCCCCAGGATGTTGTGCTGCTCAAGCATGAGCACCTTCTTGCCGGAGAGCGCGAGCTGTGTGGCCCCCGCCATCCCGCCGTTACCCGCCCCTACGACTACGGCATCGAATTCCCTGTCCCAGCGTTCTCCCATGTGCACCTTCCCGTCGTCTCGTTTTCAGGCATTGGCCCGGAGATGATCAAACGCAAACCTTGTGCCTTGTCCCCATTTGATTATACATGTCCGTCGTACTTCGCATAAAGAAAAAAACGCAAGCCGACCGTAATTTCGGCACCCTCGATATTCGTGTTTTCCGGCCCCGCCCCGCATTTCAAGCTTATGCCGTTTTAAATCAGGTAAAATACCTCGGGATGAGAAACCTGATCTGCGAGAGGAGGTTCCTGACGAAGAGCTTCCTGTAGCGCGGCTGGACCGCGTAGAGGATAACCAGTCCCAGGATTACCGCCGCGATTATCATTACCGTGTTCATGAGTTCCTCCATTTCAGTTCTCGTATTTTTCGATGAGGTCGGCCGCGATCATTCCCGACGCGGTCACCGTGGGAACGCCTCCGCCGGGGTGCGTCGAGGCCCCCACCAGGTACAGGCCCCTGATGAACGGTGAGCGCGCCGACGGGCGGAACATGAGCGAATGCGGGAGGTCCTGCCGCAGCGCGTAAATGGCGCCCTCGGGAGAGCGGAGCCTGCGCTCGAAGTCCACAGGGGTCGAAAGATCGGCATGTACGATGTGCTTGTCCAGTCCGGGGAGATATTTCCCGGAAAGGAACTTGATGATCTTCTCGATGAGCGCCGGCTTCTCCGCGTCCCAGGTGGTCCCGTTCAGCCGGTAGGGCCCGGGGGCGAGGGTCACGGCGATCACGTGATGCCCCTTGGGCGCCAGGGAGGGGTCGGACTTCGTGGTCCAGCTGAGGATCCCGAACTGTTCGGCCGGGAAGTCTCCCTTCTTGTAATGATTCTCCCAGTAGTCGTTCATCCGGTCCATGGGCACCGTCATCAGGGTGTGGTGGTCGGTGAGCGGGGGCGTGTAGTCGAGGCACAGGTAGAGCATGGGCGTCGCCATCGAGTAGGTATAGCTTTTAAGGCCCGCCTTCGCGAGCCAGGGAATGTGCTCCTCTCCCACCAGGTCGAAGTACATTTTTTTCGAGTTGATGTTCGATACCACGATATCGGCGGTCATCTCCGTGCCGTCCTCGAGGAGCACGCCCTTCGCGCGTCCTTTTTCGATGAGGATCTTCTTCACGGGCGCGTTGAGCCGCACCTTCATGCCCTTCTTCTCGCCGCAGCGCTGGAACCCGCGGGGAATCCCGATCATCCCTCCCCTGCTGTAAAAGATTCCGTCATGCTCCGAGTAGGGAATCATCGCGAAGTGCCCCGGCAGGAGCGCGGGGGGAAGCCCGGCGTAGAAGCTGTGGAAGGACATGGACTCGAGCACGCGCTCGTCCTTGAAGTATTTGCGCATGACCCCTTCGTAGCTGCTGAAGAACATCGCGTTGTATTTCAAGAGTGCGGGAGTCCGCGCGAACATGCGGACGACCTCGCCCAGGCTGGACGCGGGCGTGGTGAAAAAGCCCTTGAGCGCCGCGTCCAGGAATCCCGCCATTTTTTTGGAGTAGCGCTCCCAGCCCTTCACGTCGCCGGGGGCGAGCTTGCGGATCGCCTCCGCCGTGCCCGCCAGGGAGATGGGGTAGGTGACCCTGGTGCCGTCGTGGAGGATCGCAGAATAGGTGGGGTCCACCGCGACCAGGTCCACCTCGTCCTTGAAGGTGGTGCCCATTCTCTGGAACGCCCAGTTGATGACCTCGGGGTCCTCGATGATGGATGCGCCCAGGTCGATTTTATACCCCTTGTAGTCGAAGGTCGAGCAGCATCCGCCCACCCGCTCGCCCTGTTCCAGGACCATGACGCTCCGCCCCTTGTGCGCGAGGAGCGCGCCCAGGCTCAAGCCCCCGCACCCCGCCCCGATAACTATCACGTTGTAGTCGCTCACGATTGTACCTCCCGGGAAGCAATGATATATCGACTCGATATATATAGGCGCCAAGCACGCAAATCCTGTCAACTATTAATGGGGGCACCTTCCGGGAAATAGCGTCTCCCGGCACGGGCCGGCCGTGGAAACGGCAGGAGGAAGGGGGTCGATGACTGTGACGGGGGAATCGTCCGCGGGCGCGGATTCCGGCCCTAAATGGATTGAGCGCGGGGCGCGGTTGGACGGCTCAGCGTTCCCGCGTTTTTGCGGGACGGCACCCGGAATTTTCGAGGTAGTCGCCGAACCATTTCCTGATGC
>CALMJO010000444.1 GCA_937864375.1 uncultured Spirochaetota bacterium | reverse complement strand
TGCCGATCACGACGCCCTTCGTCTTGTCGATTTCGGCCCCGTCGGGACGCATCTCGAGGTTCTGAACCCCCAGCGGCGGTCCGATCACCCTGTTGGGTATCGCGGTCAGGATGTAATCCGCCTCCGGGTTGAACTTGAACTTCTTCTTGAATTTCTCGCGCTGCTTGAGCGCCTTTTCCTGTGTCGAGGTGCTGATGGGGTTGCCGAAAATCTCCATTGTGGCCTCCGCGCTTTTTGTCGAGATTACGCGTCATGAGGGATGCGCCGTCAATAAAAATTACGCTCGATGGCCCGGTTGGCTCCCGTCACAGGACCTCGATCGCGATCACCACCAGGTCGTCCGCGAGCGGGGCGCTTCCCCGGAAGGTTTCCACCTCGTCGATTATCGCGTCGAGCGTGCCCTTGAGCTCGTGGCGGTAGGCTCTGCGCGTGATGTCGACGAGCCTGTCGAACCCGATTATTTCCCGCCTCGCGTTCATCGCCTCGGGAAATCCGTCCGTGTAGAGGTAGATCCGGTCTCCAGGCTCCAGGTTTACGCTGCACGCGTCGTAGTGCATGCCCTCGAACGCGCCCACGAGCGTGCCCCTGGCGTTCAGGAGCTCAAGGGTTTTGGCGGCGTGACGGTACACCAGGGGATGGGGATGACCGCCGTTAGCGAGCGTGAGCGTGGTCCCCCCACCGTCGAACCGGAACAGGGCGTAGATCGCGGTGATGAAATACGACTGCATGCTCCCCACGAGCTCCTCGTTCAGCGCCTGCATGAAGGCGCCCGGCTCGAACGCGTACTTGCGGAAGAGGCGGTTCGTGGTCGACTTCACCAGCGAAAGGAAAAGGGCCGCGGGGACGCCGTGGCCCGCAACGTCGCCCAGGAACACGCCCGTGCCCCCCTCCTCGAACTCGATGAAGTTGAAGAAATCTCCCCCCACCTGCGCCATGGGGTGGTAGCGGTAGTCGATTTTCAGGCGGGCGTTCGCAGGCACGCTGTCGGGCAGGAGCGCGCGCTGGATCAGCTGGGCCGCGACCAGGTCCTTCTCGATCACCTCGTTTTTCGCGCGCACCTCATCGAGGCTTTCCCGGAGCTCCTCCTCGAGCAGCTTGTGGGCGGTGATGTCGCGCGTGAGACCCAGGAGCTCCACCGGCTTTCCCGCCGCGTCGCGCAGGAAGGTGATGCGCGCCTCCGTGTGGATCCAGCGCCCGTCGCCGTGCCGCTCCTCGAGCTCGACCACGCGGCTGCGGTCGGGGTCGCGATCGGCGTCATGCGCGAGCTCGTCCATCAGCGTTTCCAGGGCGCGGGAGAGGGAGGCCCGGCTTATGCGCTCTTCCAGGGGCGTGTTCATGTTTTCCTCGACCGTCTGCCCCAGCACCCTGATCACGGACGGGCTCGCATAGCTCATGCGCAGGGAAGGAATGTCCATGGTCCAGATCACGTCGCTCACGTTCTGCGCGATGAGGCGATGGCGCCGCTCGCTTTCCCCGAGCGCCTCCTGCGCGGCGCGCATGGCCTCGTAATCGGTAATCACGCCGCGGATCCCGATCTGCCGGCCCTCGAAGCTTATGGGCGTGGCCGTGACGATCACGTGCGTGTAGATCCCGGTGACGGTCCGGGCCCGGTACTCGCAGGGCTTCACCGGCGTCTCGAGTACCCGTTCGAAATGCGCGAGCACGCCGGGCAGGTCGTCCGGGTGGACGAATTCATGGTAGCGCAGGCCGCGCATGTCCTCCGGGTCAAATCCAAGTATCTGCCGAATGACGGGGCTCACGTAGGTAATGATCCCTTCGAGGGTCATGGAGTAGATGGCGTCCGATATTTCCTCCACCATGGTGCGGAAGCGCTCTTCCGACTCGCGCAGGGCCAGGAGCGCGCGGTTTTCATCGGTGACGTCCTTGATGATGAGAATCTTTCCGCCCGACTGTCCGCCCAGGCGGATGTCCGACTGGGAGAGAGAGAGCACCCGCTCGCCGGAGCGCGACCTGGCGCGCGCGCGCAGAGCCGTGTAGTCTGCGCCGGGCTCGTATCCCTCGATGATGCGGGAGAGCCCGTCAGCGGAGACGGGTTCCCTTTCGCCGCCCAGCATCTCGCGGGCCGACGGGTTGATCTGCGTCACGCGCCCCTCGCCGTCCAGGATCACCACCCCGTCGCCTGTCCGGTGAAAGAGATCGCCCGCGATGCGCTCGGGGCCCGGCGAGAGAAAGCGGTATTTCACCATGGCATACAGGATGAAGGCCGTGAGCGTTGCGCCCGCGGAAGAGCCGTAGCGCACCGCGTACCCTGAGGGCAGGACGAACGGCAGCCCGAACTGGAAGAACGCTCCCGCAGCCATGCTCGATGCGAACCCAAGGATGATGATGCGCTGCTGGCGCCGCTTGAGCGCGTCCCTGGTGCGCGTGCGCGCGCGATGGATGAGAAGCGGCGCGTACAGGATCGGAATTATCATTGTTCCCAGGAGCGAGGCATGGTAGAGCGGACCGCCGTCGAACCACACACCCCAGGAATAGCGCGTGTAGCCCGAAATCACCAGCGCGGTCGTGACGCCCAGAATGGAAAACGCCGCCGATGCGGCGAGCAGGGCGCGGTACGGAAGATCGGGCGAGCGCCCGGTATAGCGGTACGCGAAGTTGAGCGCGCAGAAGCCCACGAATTGCCACACGATCGACTGCACCCTCATCGCGGGAAGGAGAATATCCTCGTCGAGCGGCAGGTAGTAGATCCATCCCCCCAGCTGCCACAACGTCGCGACCACGGTGAGCAGCAGGAAGGACCGGTGCGTGGGATTCCCCAGGTCGCGCGCCATGATGTGCCCCAGGGCGAAAAGGTTGATCGCGAAGGCGAGAAAGGGAATGACGAAATACAGGTTCATGGCCCGTCGCCCCCCGGGGCGTGGGTGCGGCACGGACCCCGCCGCGCGCGGGGCGCGCCGGGCGTGCAGGAGTGGCGGGAATTAGCTGGTGGCGCCTGCATTGTCATGGGAAATAGGTGCGTATGGATCAGTATAACAGCAATGCGCCGTGCTTTCAAAAATAATTGCGCGCCGCGCACCATGGCGCCTCACGGCCGTGAACCCGGCGCTTCAGGCCAGGCGGTAAATTTTAACGGGCGTTCTCCGCCCCTTCACACGAACCGCGGGCAGCGGCTTGAAGTCGTACAGGTCCCTGGCGACGTGGTAGACTGGTTCGGTCACCAGTACGGTGGAACGGTGCTTCTTGTTGAGCTGCTCCACGCGGGAGGCCAGGTTCACCGTGTCGCCGATGATCGTGTATTCCTTGCGCTCCTCGGACCCCACGTTGCCGGTCACGGCCTGGCCCGCGTGCAGTCCCATTCCCACGCGCGTGTGGGGGATGATTCCCTGCGCGTTCAGGTCCTGGACCGTGCGCGCGATCTCGCACGCGGCGGCAACCGCGTTCTGGACGTCCATCCCGCCGGACACCGGCGCGCCGAACACCGCCATGAAGCCGTCGCCCAGGAATTTGTTGATGATGCCGTGATGCGCATTCACAACGGTGATCAGACGGGAGAACAGGGTGTTGAGATACTCGATCACCTCCTGCGGCCTGCGCCTCTCCGCGAACCGCGTGAACCCGCGGATGTCAAAGAACATCACCGTGATGAAGCGCTCCTCGCCGCTGAATTCCGTGTTCCGGGAGAGGAGCTTCTCCACGACCGCGGGAGACACGTACTGCCCGAACAGGCTTACGACGCGCGCGCGCTCGTCCATGAGCCTTTGCGAGCTCATGAGCCTGCCCATGATCTGGTGCGCGACGAAGCCCGCTATCCCGCCGCTTGCGAGCATCGCGAGGGCGCGGCCTGCGCAGGGGTACACGGATACCGCGAACTCCGACGGCACGGAGAAGCTCTCCCGGAAATACCAGGCGCTCAGCGCGAAATACTCCAGGGCCGCGACCGCGCCGGTGAACAGCGACAGCGAGAACCGGAGCCGGAGCGTGGACAGGATGATGAAAAAGTAGTACATGAACACGGCGGGCGAATTGAGCGCGACTTCGGGCCCCAGCGAATACGAGGCGATGACGAGAACCGTGGTCACGAGCGAGGTTTCTCCGAACGCGTTCCCGAACCGCATCTTCTCCGGGGGATGGAGGCCCCTGGAGATGGCCAGGTGCACGAGCGCCAGGAGCACGCCTTCGTAGGCCATCGCGAAGACGCCAAACAGCGTAAACGCCTGGAACGGGAACCGGTCGCCAAACAGCATTTGGTACGGGTTGAACCCGGTGGGCGGCAGGAAAACCAGCACCATGTTAACGAGCGTGAGCAGGGCGAAGGTCCCCAGCAGGACCGCTATGCGCAGGCGCTCGCTCTTCAGAATTTCGAACTGCAGTCCATCCGTCGCTTCGCGCGGCCGGCGGGGAAACCGCTGTTTCATCATGGCACTCCCCTTCAGGTGAGCGTAAATCTCAGGACGCATCTGGTCCCCTTGTCCCGGTCGATCGCTATACCGGCATTAAGCTGCTGTACGAGCATGTTCACCATGGAGAGCCCCAGCGTGGTGGCGCTTTCGGGCCGTATGTCCTCGGGAATGCCCACGCCATTGTCTCTGAGCGTGATGCTCACCGCCTTTCCGTCGGATACCCGCAGATCCACGCCGAGTGCGGGCTCGCCGGCGAATCCGGCGGGGAAGGCATACTTGAGCGTGTTGGTCACGATCTCGTTGATGATGAGGCCGCAGGGAACCGCCTGGCCGATGCCGATTTCCAGGGGATCGAGCGAAAGGTCCAGCCGGATCCTCGCGCCGGAATATGGGTACGAAGCGAGGAGGTCGCGAATGATGACCTGGATGTACGAGGAAAGGTCGATCTGGGTCAGGTTTTCGGACCTGTAAAGCCGTTCGTGGATCATCGCCATGGCCCTTATCCGGTTCTTCGCGTCCAGGAATTCCCGGACGAGTATCTCGCTCGTTATATGGCGCTGCTGGAGGTTGAGTATGCTCATGATGAGCTGGAAGTTGTTCTTCACCCGGTGATGGATTTCGCGGATGAGCACCTCCTTCTCGTGCAGGGATTGGGTGATGAGGTCCTCGTCATGTTTTCGCTGCGTGATGTCCTCGAACGTGGTCACGAACCGCTGCGGGGCGGGGGAATACACGGAAATCCGGAAAAACTTGCCAAGCGGCGTGAAATGGGACTCGAAGGTTTCCGCCTTTCCCGTGAGCGCCACCCGTGTGTAGGTTTCAAGGTAGGGCGGAGGGGAGATCCCGTATACCTGAGATGCCGGCCTTCCAATCACGTCTTCGCGCTTCATCCCCAGGGACTTTTCGAACGCCGGGTTCACGTCGTCGATCACGTAATCCGTTGCCGCGCCGTCCGGGCCGGTGAGGATGGTATGCAGCGCGGAACCCTCGAGCATGAAGGTGAACAGGGAATGATACTCGTGCTCCCGTTCCGTGAGGCGCGTATTTGCCAGGGTGAGATCCGTGTTGGAGCGGGAGAGCTCGTCCATGGCGTAGTGCAGCTCTTCGTGCTTCAGGAGAAGCTCCTCGTGGGCTATCTTCTGTGCGGTGATGTCGGTAAGAATGGAGGTGATGCCCGTGAAGGCGCCGTCCACGAAGAGAGGACGGCTTTTCGCGCGCACCCAGAGGTCGGTGCCGTTTTTCGCGAGGAAGTTGTATTCGTTCGAGGTGAGCTCCCCCTGCCGCAGCCGCTCGAAGGCTTCCAGGGCCCTGGGGAGCTCGGGGGGCGCCAGGAAATCGACGAGCGACTTGCCCACAATCTCACCGATCGAGTATCCCGTCATCGCCTCGGCCGGGAGACTTATATACGTGATGACCGTCTTTTCGTCCAGGGAGATGATGATGTCGGGAATGCTGTCCACGAGGGCGCGGTACCGTTCTTCGCTCGCGCGCATTCGCTTCTCGATGCGGTGCCTGTTGAGCGCCGAGTCGATATTGGTGATCAGGTCCCGCTCCTGCACCGGCTTGTTTAGATAGCCGTAGGGCTCCGTGTCCCGCGCCTGCTGTATGGTATGGTCGTCGGCGTTGGCGGTCATGTAGATCACTGGCACGTCCAGGGAGGCGCGGATGCGGCGTGCGGTTTCGATCCCGTCCATGGCGCCGGCGAGCAGGATGTCCATCAGGATGAGATCGGGGTGAAATTTTTCCGCGGCCGCTATGGCGTCTTCGCCGCGCTTTAGCAGCGCCGAAACATCGTATCCCTTCTCTTCGAGCACGCGCTTGATGTCGGAAGCGATTATTATTTCATCCTCTACGATGATAATCCTGGGCCTGGTCATTCTCTCCTTCCCGTATTGCGCCGCTGCGGGATGCTACCAGTTAAAACGAATCAATACAAGAAATTTTTGGTTGAGGTAACAGCCCCGGGGCGTCAATCATTGCCTGGCGCGCCGGATTCTCGGGTGCGCGTATGGAGGAGTGCCGATGAACATAGCGATCGTCGATGCCTTTGCCGGCCGGCCCTTCGAGGGCAATCCCGCCGGCGTCTGTGTCCTCAAGCGCGAAATCACCGAGGATCTCATGCGGAACATCGCACGCGAGATCAACGCCTCGGAGACGGCATTTCTCATCAGAGAGGGCGGGGGCTATGCGCTGCGCTGGTTTACCCCCGAGACCGAGGTGGATCTGTGCGGTCATGCGACCCTCGCGAGCGCCCACG